>NZ_BSBO01000021.1:0-72957 GCF_027924685.1 Sellimonas catena | reverse complement strand
TATCTTTCGCCAGATCAGTATGAAAAAGAATACTATGCAGCGTTAGATGAAAGAGCTGAAGCTTTAGCAGGGTAACTCAACATTAAAAGGGCATATTTAATTTGTACTTTTTCTTGACATAGGACCAGACGGCAGCTCCCTTGCAGGAAAATCCCTGGTTGTCTTTGAAACCCTCTACTATGTAGATGCAGACGGGACACAGCGGGAGATCTGCTCTCACAAGGATATTGACGATGCGGGACAGACCGTACATCTCTCCGAAAATCCTCCGGAAGTACCGGAAGAACCGACGGAAACACCTTCCGTTTCTAATCCGGTCAAGACTGGGGATGATGCACCCATCCTTCTTTACCTTGGCATCGGGGCAGGCGCTCTTGTCCTTGCCGGAGCACTGACCGTCCTGTATCTGCACAGACGGAAACAGAAGGATAACCAATAACCCACACATTGACTCTAACAGGCGGTTCCTATTACTGGGCCGCCTGTTTCTATGGAAGGTGACAGATATGGAACGAACCCACTGTACGGCGGACGCCAGGCATATCCGCCATTTTCTGGACTGCTGTGAGGGGAACTGGCACCAGTGCGTATATGTGCGCTGCGTTTCCTGCAAAGCTCCGGGATATTGCAGACAGCCGGACTTTTTATACCATCCGGATCCGGAGGGGAAGCCCTGTGTCCTCCTCATGAGGGATGCCAGGCTTCTTTTCGCCCGGCTTCCAGAGCCCACCGAGTGCGCCGGCGCATTGACCATGGAGCAGTTTATCTCCCTGTACCAGCCCTATCTGGAAAAAGAAGGGCTGCTTGAAGCCCCCTGTCTTCCGGAGGCACTGCTGCGTCTCCAGGAGGCAGCCTGCTATGACTGGTAAAGTTGCGTTTTGCAGGGCTTCTACGTATGGGATAAGTAAGAAAACGAAAGGAGGAGCATCACATGAGTTATTTGATTCTGATTGTCTGCTGGATCGACAGGGCATTTACCACCCTGATCTTTCTCCCCATGCTGTATATCCTGTACCGGAAGTTCCGCCCCACAAAGCCCTGGACGCCCCGCACCATGCGGCTGTACCTGATCTGCAAGGTTCTGGTGATCCTGTTTCTGGTGCGTATCTTCTGCGCCGGATTCATCTTCACACCGGTCAACTATGAGCGCTTCACGGACAGCGGCCTGTTTCCGCTGATCAAGGCCATTTTTTACTCTGACTGGCCGTAAAAATGGTGAAACGTGCCATTTGGTCCGGATCTGGGACCAGTTTCGGCGCTCATCCTATGGGCATCTGTCACCTTTATCCTTACACTATAAGTAAGCAATACGTAGAGAATGATAAACGTATGCCGTACTTATGCCATACGTATGAAATTGAGGTGAACAGACTATGAAACAGAAGAAATCCATCCGCTGCCCATACTGCGGCGGCACTGCCATCCTCCGGGACGCTTCCTTCGTCTATGGGGAGAAG
Organism: Sellimonas catena; assembly: GCF_027924685.1. Taxonomy (NCBI): domain Bacteria; kingdom Bacillati; phylum Bacillota; class Clostridia; order Lachnospirales; family Lachnospiraceae; genus Sellimonas; species Sellimonas catena. The sequence goes on along the minus strand of NZ_BSBO01000021.1, from coordinate 71,500 downwards.
TCCTACGGCGGCAAGGTTTATGTATGCAGCAACTATCCCAAATGTGACGCCTATGTAGGTGTCCACCCCGGAACCCGGATCCCCAAAGGCACGCTGGCAGACCAGGAACTTCGTAAGAAACGGATGCTGGCACATCAGATCTTTGACCAGATCTGGCTGAGGGGAATCTTAAGCCGCCCCGACGCCTATCACTGGATCGCGGACAAGTTCTGTCTCTCCGATGAGCAGGCACACATCGGGATGTTCGGGAACTATATGTGCGACCAGGTGATCCGGGAGTCCAAAAAACTTCTGGCGAACCAGCGCCCCCGCCTCCAGGCGGCAGGCTGAAGGGAGGGAAATGCGATGGTAAAGCCCATGACACCCGCCCAGAAGCAGCTGGCGGAAGATCATATGGATCTGGTCCCAAAGATCATCCGCTCAATGACAAACGGAAGCCCTTTAACCAGCGAGCAGCGGCAGGAACTTTGCCAGATCGGATACCTGGCCCTGTGCCGGGCAGCTGTCTCCTGCGGGGAAGGGTTCCCCTTCACTCCATACGCTGCAGCTGCTATCCGCAATGCCATTTATGACTCCTGGCGTCACGAAATCCGGGGAAAAGATCTTTTCTGCCCGCTGCAGGAAGACCTGCTGGATGCTATGCCGGCCCTGCAGATTGGCCAGGAGCAGGAAGCAATGCCGGATGCAGCGCCCCTGGCACTGAAAGATACGGCGGCAGGTGCTTATCTGGAGACGCTCAAAGCCTCCCAGTGCAGCACCATCCAAAAAGGCATTGAGGCCCTCTGCTTCCAGCTTGAGGGTTACTCGGCCAAGGAGCTGTCCGCTCACTACCAGGTGCCTTCCAACCATATCCGGGCCTGGCAGAGCAAAGCCCGCAGATTTTTACAGCAGGATGCAGCGCTGTGCGCTCTGTTATCCTGAACATATAAAGGAGGAACTTTTATGCTTACGCTCTATACCGCTGTCGGCAGTCTTCAGTTTGTAAATGTGAACGGGAAACCGGTCCCCCATGTGATCAACAACCAGAAGGAATACGGGATGTCCAAAGAGGAGCTTCTGGTGTGGAGCTGCCTGGCCTTCCAGATCCTGACTTATCCGGAACTGGAGCGTCTGTTTGAAAAGAACTGTGCAGACTCCGGCCAGTCCATTTCCCTGCCGCTGTCCCATTACCTGAACCGTCTGCTCCTGCGGGGGCTTCTGGTAAAAGGGATGGGGGTAAGCGCCGTGGATGCCCTGTACCGGCTTTTGGGGACGCTGACCATCACGCCCGTTGAGGACCGTTTTCTTCCCCGGCTTGCCAGCGTATTCCTGCTCTACACCAAAGGGCAGGTGCAGCTAAAAGACATCCCACGGCTCCTTCGCAAGACAAAATGTACGCCCACGGAGCGGGAAGTCCTGGCTCTTGCCGGAAAAGCGCCCCTGTCCACGGCAGAGCTGCTGCTCAGCATGGAGCGGGGCATCCTGATCCGGAAGGAAGAGGATATCCTGGAGAAGCTCTACACCTCGCCGGAAGACACCTGCAGCACCCTTACGGATACCGTGCAGATCACCCACGCCCAGTATCCCATCCTGCAGGCGGTCAGCAACCTGTACCTGAACCAGAAGATCCTATTCCAGAAGATTTGATCCGAAAGGAGAACCCTATGCCGAAACCATTATTTACCCGGCTGGCTGCCATCTGTGCAGTCGGCCTTTTCTGTGTCCTGTTTGGAGGCGTTTATGCCCTTTCTCAGAAGGATACCATCCTGCTGGTCATGAGCCTGCTTCTTGGAGTGTGCTGCATCATCCGCTTCCTTCTTTTATATCGTACCATCAAGACGGAAGACTACCTGATCCTGGAAGGCACCTGTGTTAAGCGGGAGAAATCGCCCCTCACTCGAAACCAACAGGTGCTTTTCCGTACTGCAGACGGGAAAGAATACCGCTTCAGCCTGGAAAAAAATACCCGGCTTCTGGCTGGCCACAGTTATCGGCTCTATTTTAAGAAAGAACGCACGCTGGAAGAAAATTCAGGAAAAGCGTTTCACGATCCGGCGCTGATTGGTTACGAAGAACTGATAGAAGTAGCTGCAGAAGAATAAAGAATGTCCTGTACAACTGGAATCAATCAGGTGTACAGGACCATTTCTCGTCAGAAACGAAACCGTCTCTTATCTTTTCACAAGATGTATAAATTAATTGCTCGTATAATTTGTCTCAGAGGATCGGGTTCATCCTCAATCTTATCATCTAACTTTTTTTCAAAATTCTTGCAAATTTTTATGTGTGCCTCATAATAATCATCTGACAATTTTCCACCTTCTGTAATAACCAATATTAAATATTCCACAAAATCTCGAAAATGATCTGTAATCCCTAAAATCAGATTAAATAATGAATCCAGTTTAATACACGTATTTGGCACCGCTTGTATATCAGTCGCTAACCCCTTTTGCCATTGTTTGTCATCCCCAACAGGAGCATTATAAAATTGATAATTTCCTTTTCTATCAAATGAATATCTTGCAAAATCAAAACGAGCATCTACACGTTTGAACTCTTCAACTAATTCTACCACTTCTGATAATGCCATTTTTTCTGTAGAATTCATATTTAATTCGCTTAATCTTTCTCGTAATGCATCTAAATAATCCTTAATATTATGATTTTGATTCATTTTAGTCTCCGTATTAGTTATCAAACTTATCGCATAGATACTACTTTTCAGCCATAATTCCACTCCATGCCACACACTAAATAAAACAGGGAACACCATTGTATCTGCCATATTTTGAGGGTTATGGCTATATATAATAGAATATAAGGCTATGACGGCATTTGCCATGTATGCTTTCCCCATTTCAAAATTATCACTAATTCCTTGAAATGGATTTTCTTTATTATTACCTCCCATAGAATCATCGAAACGCCAGTTAAGAAAAGCATATCCATTTGGGTTGTTATAATCTATATCTTTCTCTCCATAAAATATCTGCATACGCAATATCTCCTCAAATTGTAATCCTTTGCTATTCATAATATCAAAAATACACCCTAATTACTATACTATTAGAAAATCCCAGGGGCTCACTCCCCTGGGACATCTACAAACTTGTATCCAACTCCCCACACCGTCTGGATATATTCTTTCTTTGTAACCTTCCGCAACTTCTGGCGGATATTTGCAATGACACAGAATACCGCACTGCTTACATCCACCGGCTCCTCCTTCCAGACTGCCTGGTAAATCTGCTCTTTCGTGAAAACTCTTCCTGGCTGACTGGAGAGATAAACCAGTGTCTGAAATTCATACGTTTCCGTCAACGGAAGCACGCTCCCCTGGTAAGAAACCTGGTGCTTGTCTGGATCTATGCGAAGACCGGAATACTGAAGAACCTCATCACTCTCTGTCGCTGGCTTCTCTGTATCGAATTTTGCCAGGATCTGCTCTGTCACCTTTCCAGCTGGATCCGTGGTACGGAGGATGATTTCAATTTGCCTCATCTCTCACCAGCTTTCAAATGACTACAAATTAACGACATATTATTTCAGTTATCGGCTTATATTCATCATCTACAACTTATTTATTAACTTGGTGTTTTCTAAAAATCCAATAACTCATCGCAGAAAATATAACAGCTCCGGCGCCGTTTACTATCATTGCCATATCTGGCCACCTTATTACCACATTTCCTATACTGTAGGCAGTATAGGACTGGAAAGAGAAATCTGCAATTTTGGATGGGAATAAAGACAATATACGACTCCAAGTATATCCTCCGGTATCTGGTGATAAAAAGGTGGGGATGATTATTAAAAGAAAAGCAATAATAATAACTCCATATGTGTTTTTTAGTAATGCAGACATTAAAAGCGTTATTCCCACTATCCCCAGAGTAAAGAAATATGCTAAAACCAATGCATAAATAACTGCCTCTCCCATTGTTAAATGATATCCCACGGATACTGCAGGATATTTTAATTGGATTGGTAGGGCTGCTCCATCAGCTCCTAGAAGGCCAAGATATACTGCTGAATAAATTAACGTAATTCCCCAGTATACACAGGTCGTAAATAGCCACACTGTAATGATTTTGGCAAAAATCAATTTGCTTTTTCCATATTTCATACATAGTATTAGCGAGTCGCATTTTGATTGATATTCCCCGGAAAAAATCGGTGCGATTCCGATGCAAATAATCATCATAATCAGAACAGGCCATGTCAGTGCATCTAAAATCATGTCCCAGCCTTTGTGATAACCATATTGATATTCCGGTATTTTTTCCACTTCACGCTCCCAATAATCTGCTTCAACAGGCGTAAGCTGGCCTCGCTCTTCTCTTGATTGAATATATTTCTGGTCTCTCTCAAGACGTGCTTGTATAAAATCTTTACCGACATTTTCCTCAAAAACATCCTTTATGTCCGTACTACTGCCGGGTTCCTTATATACATTTGAAATCAAACTCAGTAACTCTCTGTTGGATTGATAAAAAGTTCTATATTTTTCTTCAGACAAGTAATGGTACGCTTCGTTATTGGAATTAGTATCAGGGTTATTAGCGTACTCTAAATACTGATTTACAATTTCATTCACTCTATCCTGTGTTAATTCTTGCCGCTGCTGAGTATCTTTCAAAACTTCAACAGCTTGCATTCCACTTACAGTCTGGCCATTTTGATCTATTGCAGTAATTTGAATAATGCTTGAATAAACACAAAAAATCAAAAATAAACAACATCCTATAACTGATATTTGTGTTAGTCTGCTTTTCCATATCTTTTTCCATTCATATTTAATCATTCCACCCATTAATTTCTGTCACCTACTTCCATCTCATCCGAAAAATACTTTAAATACAAATCCTCCAAAGTTGGTTCAACATTAATAGCCCCCTCAATTGGAGCTTCTAAAGACACAATTCTGGCATCAACATAATTCGCTAATGCATGTGAATTTGCTATACAAAACTGCGCTTCAAATCTTGTCCAGTCTTTATTTGGAATATGGCAGGACCACACCTCTCCTTTCACTTTATCAAGTAGCTCTTCTGGTGTTCCCTGCAAGATAAAGCTTCCTTTTTTCATCACCAGTACCTGATCAGAAATATATTCTATATCCGATACAATATGTGTCGATATAATGATAATTTTATCTTTTGACATTTCAGATATTATATTTCGGAAATACGCACGTTCTTTTGGATCTAACCCTGCAGTCGGTTCATCTAAAATTAAAATTTTAGGATCATTTAACAGAGCTTGTGCAATACCCAATCGTCGCTTCATCCCTCCTGAAAAGGTTCTGATTTTCCTATCTGCCTCTTTCTCTAAATTAACCAGCTTTAATAGTTCTCTTGTTCTTCTCTTTGCATATTTCGGCTGCAAACCTTTAATCGAAGCAATATAGAGCATAAAATCCTGCGCTGTAAAACCTGGCGTATATCCAAACTCCTGCGGTAAATATCCCAATAAATCCCGAAACCGCTCTCCCATCTGTAAATTATTTTCACCGTTTACTTTAACTTCTCCCGATGTAGGTTCAATGATTCCGCAGATCATTTGTAAAAGCGTTGTTTTTCCTGCGCCATTGGCACCTAAAAACCCATATACTCCTTCTGTTAATACCGTATCAATCTGTTTTACCGCAATTTTATTTTTAAATTGTTTAGACAGATGTTCCATAGCTAATTTCATCCAGATTTCCTCCTGTCTTTTTAAAAAGTCTGTGTAACTCTATTATCGTGCCCCCAAAAGCTATTAGCCCTATGCCTAGCCACATATTAAAGTAAGATGCCTGGTATATTCTTATATCTGATATTTTGGAAATTATAATTATACAATTTAAACATACTCCCCAGGTTAAAGAATACAGCGAAATATTCTCCTCCCTGCACCTATTTAAAATTATCATGCATCCAAAACACATAATGATATAAGGCACTAATCCATATAGTATTACCTGCCAAATTATAGTTTTTTTAAATATAGACATTCCTAACGCCATACATACAAAAAAAATTAAATCAAATAATCCGAATGTTATCAAACGAACCATAAGCACTTTGCCAAATGAGTTTTTGGCTGTCATTTGTATTTCTACCATTCCTGGCTGAAATATGTTACATATCTCATTCGCATTAATTAAACATAGCGCAGGACCAGATACTGCGATCAAGGTCCATGTCCAACCGCTAATATCAATTTGTTCAGTGCTAATTACATATAAGATCATGATAGAAATAATAAACTTTAGAAACCATGTTTTCTTTTTAATAAATCGTAACTGGTTTATAAAAAATTCTTTATTACACATCCGTTGTTTTTCTGGATGCAATTTTACTGCTTTAGCCTTCATAATAGTTTCTTCATATTTCCGGATGTCGTATAAAGGCACCTCTATTTTTCCCAGTTCTTTCATTAACCGTTTATCTATCATATTTCATAACTCCAATCTATTTTTCAACGCTTTTTCAGCATTTTTCAATTTATATCGAACAGTGGATGCAGGAATATCTATTATCTGAGAAATATCTTTAATTCTGAGTTCCTGATAATATCTCAAAATAATTATTTCCTTGTCTAAATCATCCAAAGAGTCCAATGCTTCCCATATGCTCATTTGCATTAACTTTTTATCTATGCCGCCATCATCATATTCTTCTTCCACTAATTTCAAATTCACATTTTGGGTTTTACGGATGTAATCCCTGATAGAATTTTTTGCAATAACATATAAATAGTTCTTCAGCCTACCATATTCTTTATATCTATCTATTTCCTTTATGAACTTTAAAAACACATCCTGAGTAATATCTTGAGCCACCTCCCTATTTCTCACATGATAAAAACAATATCTATATATACATTTATAGTTTTCTTGTATTAACGTCTCTATCTCACCCTCATCGAAGATAAGTTTTTTCACAAGCTTTTTTTCAAACACAAAAATTCTCCTAGTTTCATCTATCTTGTTCTCGTTTACTCCCTTTTATAAGGTATAACGTTTGAAAACAAGAAAAAAGCAACTTTTAATCAATTTTTTTATTTTTTGTAGAAAAATCCCAGGGGCTCATTCCCCTGGGACATCCACAAATTTGTATCCGACTCCCCACACGGTCTGGATATATTCTTTTGTTGTTACCTCCCGCAGCTTCTGGCGGATATTCCTGATGATACAGAACACCGCACTGCTTACATCCACAGGTTCCTCCTTCCAGACTGCCTGGTAGATCTGCTCTTTCGTGTAGACTCTACCCGGCTGACTGGCAAGGTACGCCAGGGTGTGAAATTCGTAATTCTCTGTCAGAGAAATTTCTTGCCCCTGATATGACGCCTGGTGGCGGAGTGAGTCAATACAGAGTCCAGAATACTCAAGAACCGGATCTGCATCCGGCAATGCCTGACCTCCATCCAGCCTTGCCAGGATCTGTTCCTTCACCAGACCGGAACTTTCTGTCGTGCGAAGTACCAGTTCAATCATACCTGCTTCGTACCGCCTTCCCCACGCCGCCAGAAATATTACGGTTTTTTCTTTATCCATGCTTCATCCCCCACGTTCCACCATATTTATTTCCCATATGCAGTTCTCCGCATTTTTGCCGGAATCTGTAGGATTATTGTACGACGGCTTTTTTTCTTTTGCCGTCGTCCGGCAGATTGCTTATTTTATATCTCGTTTTTTCATAATGATAATTCCAATACAAGTCAACAGCACTCCGTGTATTACAAAAATAGCTGCGACAACAGAAAACCATTCGGCCACCGTCATTACTTGCACTCTTTGGAACATTGCTACCGGCCAATACATCGAAATCACATAACTGTTCCAGATTGCATCTTCAATACGATGAACAATGTAAAATCCAAAAATCAGTAAAAACATATTTACTACACTGGAAATTACGCTGCTCCTAAACAAGAAACAGGTAAACACCAGAAAGCTCGCATAAGAGGCATGGAGTATGATTTGGCTAAAGAAGAAAAATAACAACTGTAATGTATTTATTTGAAGTAATCCATCAAGATTATGCCAAAGTATTTGACTGATTATAGTTCCGCTTATACCCGCAATTACAACATATAGAGTGGCAGCAAATGCACAAGTTATCATTTTGGACAAATAGTATTGAATTCTCGAAATTCCTTTTGAAATATAGTAATGAACAGCGCCACTCATAAAATCATCCGAAGCAAATACCACACAGAAAATCAAAACGGGAAGCCCAGTGCTGTAATTCTGGAATAGGATACTATAATACTGGAATAGAGGCATTCCGTTAGCAACTGTTTCGGCTTTCATGCTCTCAAACACAGCATAAAACAGTACCGAGCAAATAGTTAAGGCAGCCCCCGCCCAAAATATCATATTGTGAAATAATTTGTAAATCTGGGACCGCAGCAGATTAGTCATTTTTCTCACCTCCTCACTATAATCGAATTAAAGTAATCCTCCAAACTATCCTCATAGATTGTTGACTCGAAAAGAACAAGGCCATTCTGTATTAAAGTCTTATTGACAACTTCTGATTGTCCAACATACTCCTTTAAGGAAATTGTATATGGTGTCAAAATTTTATATTTCGTAATGCCCAACTGTGCTTGTAGAACATTGATTGCCTTATCAGCACAGTCAGTTCGGATGATCAAGTGTCGCTCGCATTGAGCCATTAAATCATCTGTGGACAATTCTGAAACAAGAGAACCTTTGTGAATAATCCCATATCTGGTAGCTATTTTGGATAATTCGCCTAAAATGTGACTTGAAATCAAAAGCGTTATATTTTGCTCTCGGTTTAACTGCACGAACAAATTACGCAGCTCTTGTATTCCAACAGGGTCTAACCCGTTAATTGGCTCGTCCAAAATCAAGAACTGAGGATTGCCCAAAAGGGCAACTGCAATCGCCAAGCGTTGTTTCATGCCCAACGAAAAATCTCCGACACGCTTTCTTCCGGTGTCCGCCAACCCCATGAGAGACAATACTTTGTCTGTACTTTTGGTATTTTTTACACCGAAAGCATGACGGAAGATTTCAAGATTTTCTCTTGCGGTCATATTTTTATACAGAGCGGGATTTTCAATCGTGCAACCAATATGGTGCCTTCCGGCCTGCAAATTTTCCTGCCCAAATAACCTGATTGTGCCAGATGTGGGTGATGCAAGTCCTGCAACCATACGCATAAAAGTTGTTTTTCCCGCCCCATTTTCACCAATGAAGCCGTATATATCGCCTTGCTGAATATTCATGCTAACACGATTGACCGCAGCGGTATGAGCAAATTCTTTACACAATTCTTTTGTTTGCAAAATATATTGCGGCATCAAGACACTTCCTTTCCTGTTTATTTAGTGGCTACAGTGTATCCTACTGGCTTGGAATTGAAGTGCGTTTGATGTGAAATCCGTGTAAAATAATAAAGCCCTGCTCCCAAAAGGAAAGCAAGGCTTTGATTGGCTTATTTGTTTGCAATCGGAAATTGAAAATAAAACTCCACTCCATCAGTATGATTGATAGCTCCAAATGGAACTTGATATATGGTCAATATTTGAGAGACAATGGCGAGGCCAAGACCATTACCACTTTGTCCCGTCCATTTCCCCCGATAAAACTTTGACCAAATTTGGGAGAGCTCCTGTTCTGGAATAGTATTTCCCTGATTGAAAACAGAAAAATAGATTGTCTGATTTTCCTGCTTTACAGCTAAATGAATGTTTCCGTTTTCGCATACATATTTTTTTGCATTGCTGATTAAATTTTCAAGTACCTGTTCTATTCTACGCCGGTCCGCATAAACAATAATTTCCCGCTCTGGTAGTTCATAAGTAAAGCTGTATCTTTCACAAGGAACATCAAGCAATAACCGTCCGCCTACTTCCTCTGTCAGTTCTACAAAATCAAAAAGAGTTTCCTTTAGAACGGTGGTTCCGGCCTCTAATGCAGATAAGTCTAATAAGGAAATGATTGTATAATTCATTCTTTCAGTGGCGGCCAGAATGGCATCCATATACTTTCTGCGCTTCTCATTATCTATCTCATTTTTTAATCCTTCAGTATAAGCCTGTATTAAGCCAAGAGGCGTTTTCATTTCATGCGATAAAGAATCCACTAATTCCTTTCGTTGCTCTAACAGTATCCTTTCATGTTGAACATCTTTTTTTAACTGTTTGTTGGCTTTATTTAATTCGTCCAAAGCATTTTGTAAATTTGAAGCCAAAGTATTTAGGCTATTCGATAAACTGCCTAATTCATCATGAGACTGAATATCACACACCGTCATAAATTCAAGATTTGCAAGTTTCTGTGCAGTATCAGTAATGCTCCCCAGTGGAACCACAATGATGCGATGTAAGTAAATCTCTTGCAGCCATTCACCGCCAAGAAATAAAAGCAGCCAAATAAAAGGCAACAGGAATTTATACTCTATCGGTGCTATGAGGAACATAATAGGATACAAAACTGTAATAACAAACCGTATAGTTCTTGAGAAAACAAAGTATTTTTTCTCAACTGACTTAAATGAATTGCTCATGGTTTTACCTCAAACTTATAACCAGAACGAATTAGTGTCACAATATGACGCCCTTCGGTTCCTAACTTTTGACGGAGCGTTTTGATGTGTGAATCGACAGTTCGTGTATTTCCTTCAAAGTCAAATCCCCAAATACGGTTTAACAACTGCTCACGCGAGAACACTTGATTTTTATTCTGCAAGAACAAATGCAACAGTTCGTATTCTTTATGAGTAAGCTCAACTTCATTACCAGACACAATGACTGTATGAGCCGATGGATATAGCATTATTTCTCCCGCAGATAAAATGTCCTGTGAATTAGCCGTAGTTGCATGACGCAACCACGCATTGACTTTGGCTAACAGTATTTTGGGACTAAAGGGTTTGGTGACATAATCATCTGCACCATATTCATAGCCTTTGAGTTTGTCATTTTCCTCGCCTTTAGCAGTAAGAAAAATAATGGGTACATCGCATATATTCCGCGCAAATTTACATACAGTAAATCCATCTAATCGTGGCATCATAATATCTAAAATAATAAGATCAACCGTATTGTTTTCCAAAATGGAAAGTGCCTCTACTCCATCATTAGCTAAAATGCAAGAGTGTCCGCCTTGTTGCATAAAATCGACAATAATATTTTGCATATCTTTTTCATCTTCTGCTATTAAAAGTACAGCCATCTACATAGCCTCCTTGACTTGTTTTAATCTGCCGTCCACCGGATATTTAGTATTCCTGGGGATAAACCATAGTGTTGCCATTTTAACAGCGCCGGGGATACGGTTCGCAACGCAGTAATAATTTCTTTGACGAGCGGAAACGCCCCATCTTTCATTTGCCATTTTGAGCGTTATATAGTCTATATCTGAACCTCCGACATGAACCATTATATTTCTTCGTGTCAAAGAATACAAGAAACAGCGTATGAATTTTAAAACGGCCTGCATCTGCAGGCCGCCTTTGTTGATGGTATTCTGTTCAGTCTTTGCGCCGGATTACGGGAACCTGTTTTACCTTTTTGCCCTCTGTCCGCCGTTCCAGAGCAAACACCATGTCGCAGCTGCGCTCAGAATCCCACTATAAATAGTTTGGTTTTATTTGACACCCACTATATCTTGTGCTACTATAATCTTGTATTTGAGTTTTTGTGTCATCCCAAAATGGGAGTCTGGGCCATTCTCCCAGGACACATGCTGTTTAAGTTGGAAAATCGTGTCATTATAATGCCGTTTTTTACGGCACTGTAATGGCACTTTTTTTATTTTCACTATTATTTATTTTATCGCCCAAAGAGGCAGAAAGGAGAATTTCTATGCCAGCAATCATCTTTTTACCAGGGAGGCCAACAACGGATCCTCAGATCATGCAGGCAAAGAACAGCAACACAACCTACACGACTCTGGACATCTCCTGCCCCCAGAGGGGAGCAGACGGGAACAAAGAGACCGTATTCTATTCCTGCTATTTCAATTCATTTCTGGCAGACCGCCTGATGAAAGCAGGTGTTAAAAAAGGCACCGGACTGATTATCATTGGAGATCTGGAGCTGCATCCCTTCGTTCATCAGAAGGGGAAAAACCAGGGAAAAGCGAACTCCGGTCCCAGCGTGGTTGTCAAAGACTGGCAGTTTGCGCCCTTGACTTATGACGATGAAAACGGGACCAATCCCGGTGTACCCGGAGGCGTTCCTCAGAACGGCTACGGACAGCCCGGAGGAGCTCCTGTTCCCAATCAGCAGGGCGGATACCCGACACCTGCACAGGGCGGCTATCCACAGGCATCCGGTGCTCCTGCCGGCAATTATGCACCTGCAGGCGCCGCACCACAGAACCAGAATGGATATGCACGGGGCGGACAGGGAAGAACAAATGTTCCACAGGGGAACGTACCGCAGAACGGTTACAGACAGCCCCAGAACGGCTATGCTCCGAATCCTGGAAGCGCACCGAATTACGCACAGGGCAATCCAAACCAGCAGCCTTCCGGCGGCTATGCTCCTGGAAACGGGGCAGCTCCGGGAACACAGGGCGGCTATCCGGGAGATGGATTTACCCAGGTTACAGAACAGCAGGCAGAGACACTTCCCTTTGTCGCTTGATGCTGACGCACAAAAAATTTCATAAGGAACGATCCATGTAGAGAATTGCACCCGGAGACTACTCCGTACAGGCAGTTCTTTTTTTTGTGCCCGCACAGGATCCAGGAGAGCGCCGATCATCGGCTCTCCTGGGTGCGGCACAGCAAGTTTAGAAAGAAAGGAAGAATTTACATGAAAGCAAAGAAAGCCAGAACGATCAAAAAGACGTTACAGATCACCGTATTGTGCCTGTTTGCGGCGGCATTTCTGCTCCCAAAGGGAAGCCAGTCCTATCTGATGACTGGCATCGCTGCTGCAGGAGTCCTTGTTTCCCTGGCAATCCTTATCATCCCTCCGCTTGCTTCCGGACTCCGGAAATTGCGGATTCCGACTGGAAGGGCAACGGATACAGGAAACGGGAACTCAGATCTGGAAACCATCCTGATCCGGCAGATCAGCTACCAGATTACAGACACACTTCAGTCTGCTTTTCCGGAAGCCACCTGGGAATTTGCAGAACCCCTGCGTCTTTCCCACCTGCTGGATGGCGATGCGATCCGCTTATCTACCAGAAACACCGGTAATCATAACTTTGCAGAGGTGTCTATGGATGAATACGGTAGCCTGCATCTTCAGATGCTGACTGTCTCTGCGTTGAAACGGAAAGGCGACAAAGCCGCATCCCCGGATATCCCAAAGGTTGATCCTGCGTCCTGGTACTCCCTGATCGGGAAACCATTCCTTGTGGAAATGATCGGGAATTTACAGGCAAAAGGACACCAGAAGCTGTTCATTGGAGAACAGGGGGACGTTTATATCCTCAATGGGAAGGAGCCGGAAGTAAAAGGCAAGCTGGAGCATTTCCCGCCCAAAGCCTACTGGCCTGCACTCCTGCAGGTGTTTGCTGATGATGAACTGGAAGCGGCAGAGACGGAAAACGCAGTAGAGATCACCTGGGCATAAGGAGGAAAAGCAACGATGGCAAGTGGAAAATTAGTGGAGAGCTGGACCTTCCAGCGCACGCTCCCAGAACCTTTCAAAGACTATACGGATGACGCCGTGTTTAAGAATATCGCATCCAAATACTGTACCCAGCCGCAGAAGAGAAGCACCCTCCATGCGGCTACGCTGCAGGCCGTCCTGACCTATATGGAACTGGAGGAGCCCGCAGGCGGGAAGTCAGCAGAGGAACTGGGCGCAATCGGAAGCCAGACCAATACCTATACGGTGGCAGAATATCCCAGCCGTACCGGAGAACTTCATGTGGTGGTCTATAACCCTGCAAACGGGAAATTTATTGCCGGGAAGTACACGGTGCCGCCGGATACGGAAAACTCACCGGAAAAATATGTATTCAAAGATTCCGAGAATACAGGAACTGCTTTGTTATTCGCTCTGATGCCTACGTTTCTTTCCGATGAGGAGTTCAATGAGAAATACCAGCAGTTAAAGGAATACCGTGCAGCCGGTTATCCGGACATGGATGAGGCTGCAGAAACGGCGGCTGTCCTTTGTGACAATGCTTATCGCCGGATCCGATACAGTGACACGCTCCCAACGGGAGGGATCCGCACGGATATCGCTCCCAATGGTGTCATCCCGCTTTTGAAGCCGCTGGTTCTTCAAACGGGAACCTATGCGCCTACGGAAATCATCCACGGGGCTTTCCAGGTACTGAAACCCGGCAACACCTTTAAGAAGAAAGCCGAAGTCATAGCGAAAGCGGATTTTGTGGGACAGTATATCCTGTCACCTGCCCGTGTACTGACTCCGGAGGAGGAACTGACCGTCCCGGTACTGCCGGACTGGTATATCATCCCGAAGGAAGTCAAACGGATCTGTGAACACGCAAAAGTCACTACGGACACGGTACAGCCCATGCGGAACTTTCTCCTTCGTGGCCCTGCCGGTACGGGAAAAACGGAAGGAGCCAAAGCAGTTGCTTCCGGGCTTCATCTTCCTTACCGGTGCCTGACCTGCTCCGCAAATACAGAGGTATTTGATCTGCTCGGACAGATCCTGCCGGATGTGGACGGGAAACGCACTGCCCTGGAGCGGCAGTATCCGTCTTTCCAGGATATCATGCTGGATCCGGCAAGCGCTTATGAAAAGCTGACCGGGACCTACGATGAAAATGTTACAGAAGATCAGGTCTACAAGCAGCTCATTGATACCATTTTTGATGAAATGCACGAATACTATGCCTCCAGAACCAGCCAGCAGAATTTCCGCTATGTGGATACGCCGCTGGTGGAAGCAATACGGAACGGATACGCCTTAGAACTTCAGGAACCTACTGTCATTGCTAATCCAGGTGTACTGGTGGGGTTAAATTCCCTGCTGGACCGATGCAACAGTGTGTTCCTCCCCAACGGAGAGACGGTACAGCGGCATCCGGATACAGTGATTATTGTGACAACAAACAATGATTATGCCGGCTGCAAACCTTTAAACCAGTCCGTAATCTCCCGAATGAACCTGGTCGTTGACTTGGATGAACCGGATGAGGAGACACTGATGGAACGGGTGCTTGGCGTTACCGGCTGCAAAGAGAAAAAAACGGTTCAGACAATGGCACGGATCGTCCACTCCATCTCGGAATATTGTCGGGAAAACCTGATCACAGATGGATGCTGCGGTGTCCGGGAGCTGATTTCCTGGGTGCAGTCCTATATGGTCTGCGGCGATATCCGGGAGGCGGCCCATTACACCATCCTGCCTTCTGCTACGGCAGATGCCATCAGCCGTGCGGAGGTTGAGGAAAGCTGTCTGGATACTGTCCTGCCATCCTGAAAAGAAAGAAGGCGATCCAGTGGGTAAAACGCCTCTTACAGAACCAGAAATGTATGCACTTCTTGCAAAAAACCTGTCCTACTTACGCAAATCTCAGGGCGGGCTTTCCCAAAAAACTGTGGCACGGATCTTACACCTGCCGCCAAAAACCATTATGAATTACGAAAACTGCAGGGCCACTCCGCTTGCCTATGCTGTCCTGAAACTGGCAGATTATTACGGCTGCTCCGTGGAAGACCTGCTGACAAAAAATCTCACAGAAAGGAAATAGAATTTTGAACAGCAACCAGAAAAAATTAAAGCAGATGATCCGGGAAGAGGAAACTTCCATTACCGATCAGGAATTTTTTACGTCCTCTGCCTTCCATCAGTATCTGACCTCCCAGGCACGTGCTGCTACCGGGCGTTACTGCTACGGCCTGCAGGCACTGATTTCCTGGGACGAATCCGATGGTGCGGCACTGGCTTACACAGACTCTTATAAGATCTACCTGAATGCGGCAAACCATGTTACCCAGAGCTTTCCGTCCCGCTTTCTGCGGGCGCTGAGCCTGGTAGGGATGACCGGACATGAGACGGCACATCTTCTGTTTACGGATTTCACCACCCGGAACCTATACCTGACAAACCTGGGGAACGGCTCTTTTTACCCGGAAGATCCTTCCGTGGAACTGCCGGCTTATCAGAAAAACCAGACAGAGATCCTGGACACCCTGCAGGAAAAGGACAAGGCCGTATCTCTGACCTTGCAGACCTGTGCGGCTTCTCTTCAGAACATCCTGGAAGACATCTATATTGAAGCGAGGATGTGCGCTGCCTTTCCCGGCAGCTTCCGAAAGGGTATCCAGCTCAATAACCTGCGGATGCTGGAGCAGATCCCGGATCTTCACGAACAGCTCAGCCGGGATTACCAGCCGTTTACGATTGCAACCAACCTGCTTCTGGCCTATTGCCGGTCCGGCACCATCAGTAACCGCTACCACAGCGACAGCGAATATCTGGATGTGCTGACCGACGGCATGGAGTATATCGACACAGCGCTGGAGGCACCGTCAATCAGGGAACGGCTGACTGCGACAAACTGCCTGCTTGTCCTGTTCTGGGACTTTATCAAACCGCTGGTAGAAGAAATGCGGGAGAAGCTGGAACACCAGGATGAAACGGAAGCAACAGAGGAGCTTCAGGATCTTCTGGATCAGCAGATTGCGGGCGGCACGCCCATTCCTCTGGGAAAAGGTGGTGGGGAGGCAAAAAATATCCCTTCCGCCAAAGGAGGCGCAGGCACCGATCCGCAAGACGCAGATTTCTTTTCTTCCAAAGGCCGTCAGGAAAGCCTGAAGGAAGCGGAAAAAGTGATGGCGGAGGAAGGCGGGCGGATTGCCCTTGCCAAGACCAGCGCTATTTTAGACGGCAATGATCCGGGCGTAACCTACGCATCCCAGTATGCCGGCACCGGCTATGAGGATGCGGCATCAGATATTGCCCGTGTCTTAAATGAAGCCGCAACAGAAAAAGCGCAGGCAGCCTATGAACAGCAGCTAACAGAAGAATTACAGAAAGCAGCAAATGATATCCATTACGGAAATGCCCATGCCGGTATCCATGTGACCATTCATCGGGTACAGGACATCCCAGACCGGCTGATCCGGCAGTATGAGGAAGTTGCACCTCCTCTTCTCAGGGCTTCCAAGCGCCTGCAGAGTTCCATACTGCCCCTCTTAAAAGAGGAGGCGGAAGGCGGAAAGCAGAAGAACCTTCTGTATGGACGGCGGCTGGATATGCGCTCCTTCCATCACAAGGACGGTTCTTTCTTCATCCGGACCAGGCTCCCAGCCGATGAACAGCGGCTGGCAGTAGGGCTCCTGATTGACGAAAGCGGATCTATGGGCTGGGGTGACCGTATCACTCACGCCAGAAAGACAGCCATTGTCCTTTATGACTTCTGTGTCAGCCTGGGGATCCCGGTGACCATCTATGGCCATTCCACGGATTACCGGGGCGTAGCCCTCTATTCCTATGCGGAGTTTGACTCTGTGGACGAGAATGACCGCTACCGGCTGATGGATATGATAGACCGCAACGGCAACCGGGACGGCGCAGCGCTCCGCTTTGTTGCAGAGCATCTGGCGAAAAGACCGGAGAACCGGAAACTTCTGATCCTGATCTCCGACGGTCAGCCAGCCGATACCGGTTATCGCGGCACGGAGGCGGAAGCAGATCTCCGTGGGATCAAGCTGGAATACGCCAGACAGAATATCGTACTGTTTGCGGCAGCCATTGGCGAGGACAAGGATGCCATCCAGCGCATCTATCAGGAAGGGTTCCTGGACATTACCCGTCTGGACGATCTGCCGAAAAACCTGACGCTCCTCGTTAAACAGTACCTCAAATAATTCATAGAAAGAAGGGATAACTTATGAGCCAGTCTTATCAGAACCTGGCATCAGATCAGATCTGTAAAGTCCAGAATGACAAAAAACTGATTTCTTTTCATGACCGGCTGCGGGCCGCTTTGCCTGGCAGCTATGCACAGATACACGCCAAAGGAGAGTTCTCAGAGAACAACCATAAGGTTCGCTCCCTCATCGGCGTATCCATCCAGGATTATTCCAACGGCACCGGGGACCGCAACATCATCACCCGGTTCCATTTAAGCCCGGAGCAGGTGCAGTTTTTCCTCACCCGTCTTACCGCAGGCTTTCAGGAATATGAATGGAGTATCAGCAAGATCTTTGGGGAACCCGATCAGTACGGGTACTCCACCGCACAGCAGTTTTCCATTTCCAGGCACAGCCTGGCATCCGATGGCAGGGAAATGAAGAACCCGTGGCGGATCCAGATCATAAACGGAAGGGGGATCAAAGTACAGAATCGAAACGGCGGCTCCTATATGCAGTCCGGCAGCTTCCAGATGGACAAATCTGCCTTTATCCAGCTTACAGACATGGATCTCTACCTGCTCTTAAAGCGGGTGGATGCCTATGTGACCGAGTGGGAGCGCTGCATTGCCCCGCCGCTGATCTCAAACGGGAAAGAGATGCTCGCAAATCAGCAGGCCCAGCGCCAGCAGATGCAGCGGCAGCCTTACCCATACGCAGCATAGAAACACACGATACAGCCATGCAGGAAAGGAAGCGGAAGCCCCGCTTCTTTTTCTGTTCCGGCGGAAAAGAAAGGACGGTTTTTATGAGTATTGCCGTGATACGAAACATGGATACCCAGGGGCGCATCATCATCCCTGCGGATATCCGCAAAGAAACAGGCATCCGCAGCGGCAGCACCCTGGAGATTGCCACGGACGGGACAACCATCCGCATCCGGAAGTGTACGCCCCGGAATACCGGTTCCAAAGAACTTCGGGATTTCCTGGAGCCTCTCTATAAGAACATCCGCTGCGGGCTTGCCATCAGCAGCACTGACTGCATCCTGGCATCCAAAGGCTGCTATCTGCCAGAAGGCGCACAGATCACAGAGGAACTGCGCTCTCTTATCCAGGAGGGCAGAGAAATGTTTTCTCAATCAGGTCTCTGCCCGCCAGTTCCCGACTGCTCCCGGAAGGTTGCCGCACTGTTTCCGGTCACTTTAGCTCTGGCTTCTAAAAAAGCAGCGCTATTGCTGATCCCGGAGCCAGGACGGTGCTTATCGGGCGCCGAGTGTAACTGCACACGCCTGATAGCAAACATGATTACCCGGAAATACAAACCGAATGAATAGAAAGGACGAATGATTATGAAAGCATTGCACCCATTAACAGAAGAACAGAGAATTTTCGCAGAGAAGCACCATGATTTTATCTATCAGTATCTGAACGGACGCTGCCTGAATATCGAGGATTACTACGATACCGCTGTCTTTGGCTATCTGAAAGCCGTACAGGATTATCTGGAGAAACCGGAATTTCAGCAGTACCGCTTCTCCACCATCGCCCGCATCGCCATGCGGGATGCACTGGCAACGGAATGGAAAAAACAGAACCGGCCCATGCGCCGGGCTTATCTGGAGGAGTATCAGGAAGATACCGCTGAACTGGACGCTTTTCTTCCCACCCGGCAGGAACCTCTGGCAGAGGCAATGGATGACCGGAACCGCCTGCTGGCGCTTCTGGCTTATCTGACGCCGAAGGAGCGCCAGGTGGTCCATCTGCAGGCGGACGGCTACACCTACCACGAAATTGCCGAGATCTGTAATATTACATCCCACGGGGTACACAGCCGGTTCTACCGCCTCCGCAGAAAAGTACGGAGTCTGGATGGAATGGAGGTGTGACTCTTTTATGACGAATGAAAAAATCACGGCTATGCCAGTAAAAAAGACACAGATCCATCTGACCGCCACCCTCAGCCTGCCCCTGCGTCTGCATGAGCGGGCCTGGATCCTGACAGGCTCCCGGTCCCTGTCTACCTCTCTGGTCCAGCAGATCCTGGAGGTTTCACAGGACGGCGTCGTATTTGAAACTGAAAACACCGTTTACCATTTGACCTACGCACGCTGTCCGGCAGAGATTGAGGTGATGTGCGCTTGACTGACATTTATAACCTGGGGAGCAGCCTGCAAAAGCTGCTCTCCACCCTGAAGCTCAACCGGGAACGGGTTCCTCTGGAAACCTTAAAAAGCGTATACCGTGTTCCTTATGAGGAGCTGAAGGCACAGATCCGGGAAAGCGTCCAGGAATTTGTCCTTCTGGTCGCCTGCCGCCACCTTCTGATCAATCCGGAGTTCTCTCTGGAGGAGCAGACCGCCGTGGTGCAGGATGCCATTGACCGCTCCCGGATCCCAAAGGAAATCGGGAGAAGTATCACCAGGGACTATGACGTACCAAAGATCCACCGGATGGCACTGAAACTGCGGGAAGAGATTGAAACGGCACTCTGGCCCTATATTGACCGGGAAACCTGCCTGGTCGCTGACCTTGCGGATATTGAAAAAACGCCGGTCATCTATAATACTTTGACCAGACAGGTCTACCAGGAGGGGGAATGGAAGGATCATCCCCTGGATTTACGGGGAACGTTACTGATTTACAGGAAACAGGAGGATGCTGTGCTGCCAGGCGCAGCCCTCCTTCAGAAAGGAGAACAAACGCTATGATAATAGACAGAAATGAAACACCGCAGGAGCTTGCCTTTACACTGACCTTGCCACAGCTACGGCAAGCCCATGAAATTTACAAAAAGCACTGCTTTTTCCAGGATTTCATTGAGTGCTGCGAAGAACGGCGCACGGAAGAAACCGGGCTTTGCAACCTTCCCTATCAGACGCTGGAACATGAGACAGATATCCTGTGCAAAGCCTATGAACTGTATGAGAAACAGGCAGACATCAATGTTTCCTACCGTGTTACGATGGAGAACGTGATTGATCAAATCGAGAAACAGATTCTAAACGGTATACTGCGCCCGCATCCAGAACAGGCGCCCCGTGTGGTGCTGGTCATGGAGGACGGCATTGTTACCGCCTCGTATACAAACGCTCCCTTTATTCAGGCAGAAGTCATTAAACTGGACAAGGAATATGATTCCGCTGAAGAGCGGGAGGCAGTTTATGGAGCTTTAGAGCACAATCCGGAGCTGACCGAATGTGAGTGCCATATTACCTGGCCCGGACGTGAAAAGGAGGCCGCCTGATGACAAATGTTTGCAAGAATACACAAGGAAATACACCGATAAAGATTTATGTTTTACACGGGTATACGGACGGTCTGACAGATCCCATCGTCAGTACCGACTATGAGGAAGTGTACGCAGCAATGAAAGCTGCCTATGAAAGCGCCCTGGATGG
Source organism: Sellimonas catena (assembly GCF_027924685.1). Taxonomy (NCBI): domain Bacteria; kingdom Bacillati; phylum Bacillota; class Clostridia; order Lachnospirales; family Lachnospiraceae; genus Sellimonas; species Sellimonas catena. Next base: position 50,350 of record NZ_BSBO01000021.1, on the reverse strand, counting down.
AGTGGAACAAGAGGATTCCGACCGGGAATACAGTTTTCTGGATGGCTGGTCTGCTACTGCTGTTGTGCATGGCGACTGGATGGAATGGCAGATTGCGGAACTGGAGTTACAAGTCCCCAACGGACAGCCTGCATCCCAGGCTTGAGATTTCTGTCAGATCCGACAGAAAATCCCCTCTGTATCTTGTACCGGCAGTATGGTAAAATAGACTCATTGAGAATAAGAAGGAGCGATTTCCTATGAAGAACGAAGAACTGATCCGGCGTTTCCGGATTGAGCGGAAAAAATTTGACCGCTCCGGTATCTACGCCTATACCCAGCGGACGCTGGCTTACAACTCCAATAAAATCGAAGGCTCCACACTGAATGAGGAGCAGACCGCTTCTCTGTTTGACACCGGTATGCTGCCCCGCAATGATGATTATTACCGGGCCAAAGATGTAGAGGAAACCAACGGCCACTTCCTGATGTTCAATAAGATGATCGACACACTGGATGAGCCTTTAAGCGAGGAACTCATTAAGGCGTTCCATTTTGAGCTGAAAAGCGGTGTGTTTGAAGACCGTGCCAACGGCTATGCCATCGGGGATTATAAAGAGCGTCCAAATATGGTGGGAATGTATGAAACCGCCCTTCCAAAAGAAGTGCCGGAAAAAATGCGGGAACTTCTCGCCTGGTATCACGGAATCTCAGTCAAGACTCTTTCCGTCATGGCTCAGTTCCATGCCCGGTATGAGGCGCTGCATCCCTTCCAGGACGGTAACGGCAGAACCGGCAGGCTGATCCTGTTCCGGGAATGCTTAAAAGCAGATCTGACGCCGGTGGTCATTGAGGACAAGTTCCGGGGCAGATACATCGAAGGACTGAAGGAATACCGGGAAACCGGTAAGACTGGACTTCTGGAGGAACTGTTTATGGAAGAGCAGGAAGAATATGCTAAGAAAGTGGACTATTTTCTTGGCGAAGACTAAATGATTTTGAGCCGCCCTCACGGACGGCTCTTTTTTAAGTTCCCGGATCAAATTTGTATCCTACTCCCCAAACAGTCTGGATATATTCCTTATCTGTGCAGCTTTTCAGCTTTTGTCTGATACTGCTGATCATACACATGACCTTTGCATAGACACTGACAGGAATATCATCCCACACAGCTTCATATAGCTGTTCTCTGCTAAAAACCTGCCCTGGATGTCTAGCCAGAAATAGTATCATATCAAACTCATGATGCGTAAGATATATTTCTTTTCCTTCCACCAATATCCTGCGTTGATCTGGAAGAATAGAAAGTCCTGGAAAAGTGGTCGCATATCTCAAGTCTGATCTATATTCTTCCACCGTAATATGTTCTTTAATAACAGATAGAACTTGATGTAAAATAGTGGTTTCAGTATCTTTAAATTCAACAATCAGAAAATAACCGATGCTTTCACCTCCTATAAGCGCAACGGATCAAGTATCTTTACAAAGTATCTTTTCCTAAATTCTTAAGTCTCTCAACATCATCCAGATAAATGGAAACTTCTCCACATTCCGGGCAAATCGCTACTTTAGTTTTTTCCATCCTGCCACCAACCATCTTTGATATAATCAATTTACGCAACTCGATGTTTACAATAAGACCGTATCGCCAAAAAGCCGAATACAGGAATTTCAATCGCTGCTGAAATCAGAATAATGTAAGGTGTCCAAAAGCTCATATCTCCAACATACAAGAAATTGAAACCGTAAAGCTGATAGAGGAAGTTATTTTGCAGGCCAATACCAGAAGATGGTAAAATCGTGGAAAGCCATACGGAACTGCCCAATGCAGTATAAATGATGGTCGGTAAAAGCATAACGGCAAGTGAAATCAATAACGAACTTAACGAGTCCCTGCACTTTGCAGATAAAAATAGTGTGCAGCTAATACTTGCCAATACAGATAAAAGCCCGGCCAATACCAAAATCACTTGTAATTGCCCCAAATTGATATTGGGAAGATTTATGATGGAAAATAGCATTTGGAAAGATGTTTTCAAACACTCTGTCCCAAAAGCAAGGTTGATTATGGACAAATGGATCACCATACCCAAAATGAACACTACCACAAAAATACAGCCAGCAGCAAGTATTCTGGTAACAGCAAATTTCACACGTCCATTTTTTGTGCAGCGCATAATGCTGTCGCTTCCAGTTTGATACTCATTGGCAAATGTAGGTGCCGCAATCGCAACGCACAAAATGGAAAGAATGAAAATATACAACTCAATATAGTCAAAGGCATCCCGGCTCAAACCCGGATAAATCTGGAATGGTTTATCAACTTCGGAATATTTTTCTGTTGCAAATTCTTTCGCTGATGGATGATCTTCTTGTTCAAGGTTCATTATATCGTTCAGGTGGGACGCAAACTGTTCATAAAGGCTTTGCTCTACTACATCCGGGTCAATCTCCATTAGATCAGCACCTATGCCTGTATCGGGATCGGCAAAGGCTTCTGGTAAGCGGTCAAGAAGTGGACGGATAGCCGTAATATTTTCCGTATAAACATCCAACGGAATATCATCTGCTGTACCATATTCCTGCACATATTTCTGATATGTGCGTAAGGCATCTGCGACTTTCTCCGGTGTAACTTCTCCATAAATTTGCTGCCGGTATTCCCTCTTAAATTGAATAGCATCTAAGCCATTCAGTTCTATTACAGTACCGTTTTCGCCGGGACGGTTGATAGACTCAAAGCTGATGGGCAGATAAGCCATGATGACAGCCAGAAATAATGCTACTGCAAGCAATATCAAGGTACGGCGTGATTTCAAAATCCTTTTTACTTCTAAACAAAATAAGCGCATATCAATTTCCCTCCTTTGAAAGATCGGCTTGAGGGAATAGCCAGAGGTATAAATCCTCAAGGCGCGGTGATATGGTGATCGACCCCTCAATTTCGGATTTATCAGACAGATACCGTATAGATACTTGGTTGTTATCTTCCCCGCGCTGGTTGATTATTCGCAAGCGCATTTCATACTTGTCTAAATCTCTGGCCGGAATAGTGCAAGTCCAGACCTTTCCCTCGATCTGCTTCACCAGTTCGTCTGTTGTACCTACATCAACAATTTTTCCATCTTTCATAATCGCATTTCGTGTTGCAATATACTCAACGTCAGAAACAATGTGCGTGGAGATCAACACAATACGGTCATGGGAAAACTCGGAAATAAAATTACGAAAGCGTACCCGTTCTCCGGGGTCAAGTCCTGCGGTCGGTTCATCCATTACTAAAATTTTCGGATCGTTCAACATGGCTTGGGCAATGCCTACACGCCGTTTCATACCGCCAGATAGTTTTGCTATCTTTTTCCGCTTCACATCCGAAAGCGTAAGAATATCCAGCAGATGATTGATTTTCCTTGATGTTTCCCTTGCCGGAACATCCTTTAATGCTGCCATATATTCGAGATAGTCTTTGACCGTGAAATCACGAGAATATCCAAAATCCTGCGGCAAAAAGCCAAACAACTCTCGATAGGCTTTCCCCATTTCGTGAATGTCTTGGCCATCATAATAAATAGCCCCATTGGTTGGCACCATAATATCAGCAATCATCCGCATGAGAGTTGTTTTCCCTGCTCCGTTTGCACCGAGCAGGCCCCAAACTCCACTTGTCAGTGTCAGGCTTACATCATCGACAGCGGTTTTATCTTTGAACCGCTTACTTAAATGCTCAATTTTCAGTTCCATAATCATCACTCCTTTTCTTCCTCAAAAGCAGAGCCCCTGTTCAGTATCTATTCTACCGAACAGGGGCTTTGCAATCTCTAATTTTAATGTGGAATACTCCTAAGAAATTCCTAAGATTTGTTTGAAAGAGGCAGCGTTACCGTAAATGTAATTTCTTCCGCTTGGCTCTGTGCCGTGATTTCTCCGCCATGTAGGTTTACAATTTCCTTTGCAATCGAAAGACCTAAGCCAGCGCCGCCTGTATCGGATGTTCTGGCTTCATCCAAACGGCTGAATTTATCAAAGATTGTGCTTAATTGGTCTGCCAGAATAGTTGGCCCATGATTTTTGAAGATCACGACAGCATGATTGCCTTTCTTGCTCGCAGTTATGTTAATTTCAGTGTTTGGATAGCAGTAAGATGCTGCGTTTCTCAATAAATTGTTGAACACTCTGGCAAGTTTTTCTGGATCACCCGTGACGGTTAAACCATCCTGCATAGATATTTGGGTTGTATTTCCTTTTTCAGAGAGTGCGGGGTAGAAATCATCAATGACTTGGGATAGTAAGGCATACAGATCAACCGGCAGCTTTTTCACTTGAACGGTATTTGTATGATAACGTGTGATTTCAAAGAGTTCATTGATTAAAGTTTCCAATCGCTCCGATTTATCCAGTGCAATCCCGATATATTTTTCTTTCTGTTCCTCCGGCATATCGGGCGCTTCATTAAGTAGACTCAAATATCCGATTACAGTTGTTAAAGGTGTGCGAATATCGTGGGCCAAATACATCACCAACTCATTCTTCTTTGTTTCCGCCTCCTTTGCGGCCTGCTGGCTCAAAAGGACAGACATTTTAATCTGGTTCATCTGGCTTTCAACTTCCCGTAGTGGTTCAGACAGTTCAATCGCATGGTCGTTCTGCTCATAAACAATCTCCGTTGCGCCGATAACCTTGTTCAAGTATTCCCACGGCTTTTTCCAATAGAAATAAAAAATGCCTACAAAGCCAAAGATAAGATAAAGGGCAAAGATTACATCCAGCCGCTCTAAAATCCATGTGCTAATGGGCGACGGAAATAATGCTAAAACATAATCAGAAAGCAACATAACGACAAAACCAATTACCGTATATAAGGACAGAAGCAGGAACAGCCGCAACCGAAGCCGTTTTTCTATGGAATAGCAGTTATTCTTCAATGCTTTTCACCTCCATTAGTTTGCCGCAAGCAAGAGCAGCAGTCCTCCACCAACTATTACTGTTACAATCGCGGCTGAAATAATAATTACTTGGTCTACCCGTTTTTTGTTCCGAAACAGTCTGATTGCCGCTTTATATAGAATAATACCGAATAGACCGCCACAAATATTTGTAATGAGGTCTGTAATATCTGACCGGCCAATCGCTAAGACATACTGGCAGATTTCCAGTAGCAAACTTACCACGGAAATCAAAAGCAATTTCACGCCAAACCGACTTTTAGGAAGTAATAAACACAGATATATTCCAAAGGGCATAAAGATCAACACATTCTGTAAAACTTCTGTTGCGTGAAAAGTAACCTCATGCTCATAATAAAATGGAATTAGATTGATTTCCCTTACTCGATCTAAGTCGATGATAGAAAATTGCAGCTTAAATAAGATAATCCATATCAAGAGTGCCAGATATAATAAAAATAGAATTGGCACAGTATAATTTATCTTTTCTTTTTTCTTCATTTCAATCTCCAATCACGGGCGGGCTATATCTTATATCCAACACCCCATATCGTTTTAATGTATTGTGGTTTCTCTGTCGTGTCCTGCAATTTTTCTCTTAAATGCCGGACATGGACAGTGATTGTGCTGCTGTTTTTGCTGTAATATTCGTCTTTCCATACCAGATGAAACAAATCTTCAAGAGTGACAACAGTTCCTTGTCTTTCGAGCAAAATACGTAAAATAGAAAATTCCGTCGGGGTCAAAGATATAGGTGTCCCATTCAATTCACACTCATACGTTTGCGTGTCAAGCATTAGCTTTTTGTATGTGAGTTTGGGTGTAGAATGTTTCTCAATCTGTACTGGCGTGTATTTTTTATATCTTCGCAACTGGGCTTTCACTCTTGCAATCAATTCAAGCGGGCGAAAAGGTTTTGTTACATAATCGTCCGCTCCCAAAGTCAGACCTGTAATTTTATCTGTTTCCTCATCCTTTGCCGTCAACATAATAATGGGGTAGGTATATTTCTCCCGTATTTTCTGACAAAGAGAAAAGCCGTTAATGTCCGGCAGCATTATGTCAAGAATAGCCAAATCTATTTCTTGATTTTCAATGCACTCTAAGGCTTCTTTTGCCGAATAATATTTATAAACATCATAGTTTTCATTTCGCAGATAGACTTCTAATAAATCTGCAATATCGCGTTCATCGTCTACAACTAAGACTTTTTCAGCCATCTAATCCATTCCTCTCACAAAGTATAACTCTTTTATAGCATACCAATTTTCTCCCCTAAAATCCCAATGAATCACATCAGATTTTATTAAGATTTTCATAAGACCGTGAACATAGTTTTATTTACGCTTCACTAAAACAACCGCATCTGCTCATACTCTGCGTGCGCCTCTAACAGCACCGGCGTCTTATGCAGCAAATATTCTGTCGCCCCGTCATCCAGCACCCAGTCTTTCAGCTCCTCCGGCTCCAAGATCAGAGGCATCCGGTTATGGACCGGCGCCACGGAAGAGTTTGCCTCTGTTGTAATGATTACGAACCTTTCCTGATCCTCATACCAGTTATAGCACCCTGCCATGAAAAGAACCGGTGCGTCCTTCCTCTCGTATGAAAATTTCTCCTTGCTTTTATTCCACTCATAAAAGCCTTTAGCCGGAATGATGCAGCGCCTGTGCTGCACACTGTCCTGGAAGGTTCTGCGCTCCAGGACGCTTTCTGCCCTTGCATTGATTAGCAGTTTTCCTTTCTCAAACCCTGGAAAGCCCCATTTCATCTGTTCTGCAGCCAGATGATTTCCCTCCCCCTTTAGGATCATAGCATTTTGCGAAGGGAAGACATCCCCGGTGCGCTCTATCTGCAGTTTCCTATCCAGATCCCGCACCAGCTTCTCAATTTCCCTGGCAGTTTCGTCATCTACATAATACCTTCCGCACATCGGTTTTTTCTCCTTTCGCCTGCAGGCCTATATTCCTTCCCAACTGATCTTCCAGCAATTTTCCTCAAGATAATAATACAGCCGGAATAGATACTCTTGATTTCCCAGAACTGTACTGCACCGGTATTCCTGGATGGGGATGCCGCAGTAGTATTTCTTTTCCTGTGTCAGTACATGGATCTGACTGATCGTATGAAGCAGACCTTCATCATCCTGGTACTTGACCAATTTTGGCATGACGGATCCGGTGCTGGTAAACCAGACACCGCAGGCAATCTTTTCTAAATCCCTTTTCAGCTCCCCTTCATCGGGATTTTGTGTATTTGTACCTATCCCCATACTCATACTTCTTCACCTCTAGTTTACCCTGACTTTCTTATAATCAACAGTCCTTTTTTCTCTTGAAATTCCTCCGCTCATGTGGTCAATAGGACTCCCTACAAATGCCGCCCGCTTCACGGAATCAATCCCGTACCGTCCACGGATCCGGTCCACCGCAGCATCCATTTTCTCCAGCTTTTCATAGTCCGTTGCATCAAACATATCAAGCTGTCGCATATTAAAACCGTCCTTTACCCGGCTGCTGTGGATTCCAAGGTGCCGGATCGGCGAGCCGTCCCAAAGCTCATCGAAAAGCTGGCAGGCACAGCGATGGATCTCAATGGTAATGTTTGTAGCGTTCTGTAAAGTCATCTGATGGCTGGCATAGCTTAAATCGTAAGTTTTGATCCCCACGGCAATTACTTCCGCCCGCACCTTTGCTGCCCGCAGTCTGGTTCCCACCGTTTCAGCCAGTGCAAGCAGCACCAGCTTCGCAGTGGACGCATCCGTTACATCAAAGGCAATGGTGGTGGAGTTCCCGTATCCTTTATTGGCCGGGGCTTCCGACTGTACCACGGACACATCCATCCCGTTGGCAAAGGCCCAGATGACTTCTCCATGTTTCTTCAGATGCACTTTCAGCAGATGTGGATCTGCATGGGCCAGTTCCCCTATGGTATGGATCCCCAGGTTAAACAGCTTTTTGGCAGTCGCCCTACCCACAAAAAACAGATCACTCACCGGAAGCGGCCACATTTTATCTTCAATCTCATTATGCCACAGCGTATGCACCCGGTCCGGCTTCTGGAAATCTGATGCCATCTTGGCCAACAGCTTGTTCTCCGAGATCCCGATATTGACGGTAAATCCCAGCGTATCCCGGATTTGATCTTTCATCCTATATGCTGCCGTCACCGCATCGCCCCAGAGTCCTTCCGTACCTGTCATATCCACAAATGCTTCGTCTATCGAGTATTGCTCTACGGTTGGAGAATACCGGCGCAGGATATCCATAAATGCCTTGGAGCACTTTTCATATAGCCCATAGTTAGGCGGAACCAGGATCAACTCCGGACATTTCTGTTTCGCCTCCAGAATAGTTTCTCCCGTTTTTATATGGAACTTTTTGGCCGGAATAGATTTGGCCAGAATAATCCCGTGCCGCATTGCCATATCACCGCCAACAGCAGACACCTTTTCCCGCAGATCCTCCTTCCCACCTAAATGGTGGAGGCGGTAAACAGCTTCCCAGCTCAGAAATGCGGAATTTACATCAATATGAAAAATAACGTTTCTTCTTTCCAAACTCATGTTCGCCTCCTTTTTCTCTTATTATGGCGAACATACGTTCTTTCGTCAAGAGGATTTTTCTGTCAAAACCTGACGTACAAAGGGGTGCTGCTTATTTGTTATGCTATATATAGGTGTGTAAAGCTATTTTTTATTTGACCACCACTATATCTAGTGTTATACTAAATTTGTACCATATATTTTGTGTCTATCCGGAAAGGATTTATCACACGCTGTTTAGGTTTGTAATCAATCAGAGGGATACTCTGCCATCAGGCAGTACCTTCTGGCTTTTTTTATTTTGCAGAGAACTGCACGCTGTCAGAGAATGAACATTTTGCGTCATTCTCTTTTTTTATGCCTGAACATGGGAAAGGAGGGTTGTTTTTCAATGCTCCGGATGGACATGGAAACAGAAAGGAGAAACAGAACAATGAATACAGCAGACAAGATCAAGGAACTGGTTCAGACGCTCAACCGGCACCGGCACGCCTACTATAACCTGAACACACCGGAAATCTCCGATGCGGAGTATGACCGGATGTATGACCAACTGAAAAAGCTGGAGAAGGAAACAGGGATCATCTACTCCAATTCCCCAACCCAGACCGTAGGCTACCCACCCGTCAGCGAACTGGAGAAAGTACCACATCCCCATCCGCTTCTGTCCTTGGATAAGACAAAGCAGGTGGAAGATTTATGCCGTTTTTGTGGCGATCACGCAGCTTTGCTTATGCTGAAGCTGGATGGCCTTACGGTAAAACTCACCTACGAAAACGGCAGACTGGCAGAGGCATCCACACGGGGAGACGGGGAAATCGGGGAAGATATCACCCATAACATTCCCGCCTTTGAGAATGTACCACTCGCTATCTCTTATAAAGAGCGGCTGGTTGTCACCGGGGAAGCCTTCATACACAGAAAGGATTTTGAACGGCTGAATACCACACTCCGGGACAAGAACGGGGAACCTTATAAAAACGCCCGGAACCTGGCTGCCGGATCTGTGCGGAGCCTGGATCCGGAGAACTGTAAAGGCCGCTGGGTCACCTTCCTTCCCTTCAACGTACTGGAAGGACTGGACGAGGGAGAAAACAGCAATAGCCGGGAGGAACGCCTGTACCAGTTATCCAAACTGGGGTTTGGCTCCTGCCCGTATATTCCCCTCAATCCGGATCAGATTTCGCCGGAATATCTGCAGCTGCGGATCCAAGATCTGAAGGAGAAAGCAGAAGCACTGGATCTTCCCATTGACGGGATGGTACTGATTTTCGATGACCTGGCATATTCCGCAAGCTGCGGAAGGACCGGGCATCACTACAAGGACGGGCTTGCCTACAAATTCGAGGATGAAACCTACGAGACTATCCTTCGGAGTATTGAATGGACGCCTTCCCGCTTCGGGGAACTGGCACCTGTGGCAGTCTTTGACACAGTGGAGATTGACGGCTGCTCCGTATCCAGAGCCACGCTTCATAACCTCACCTTTATCCGGGAACTGGAGCTGGTGCCGGGATGCCGTATCCTGGTATCCAAACGGAACATGATCATTCCCCATGTAGAGGAGAACCTGGACCGTGGACACTATCTGGATGCAGCACCTGCTATCTGCCCGTGCTGCGGCGCTCCGACAGAACTCCATCGAAAAAAAGGAGAAAAAGGACGGATCATTGAAACCGTACACTGCAGCAATCCATCCTGTGAAAGCCAGCAGTTGAAAAAATTCGTCCATTTCGTATGCCGGAAAGCCATGAATATTGAAGGTTTAAGTGAGTCTACCCTGGAGAAATTTTTAAACCTGGGATACCTTCAGACCTTCCATGACATCTACCATCTGGATCAGCACCGGGAAGAGATCATCCGGCTGGAAGGGTTCGGGGAGAAATCCTTCGACCGGCTCTGGAACGCAATCCAGGCCAGCCGCAACACCACCTTTGTCCGCTATCTGGTCAGCATGGATATTCCCATGGTAGGCCGTACAAAAAGCCGGGTATTGGATACCGTATTCTCCGGTAGTCTGGATGCCTTCCGGGCGGCTGCCACCGATGACTATGATTTCACACAGTTAGAGGATTTTGGCGCCACACTGAACCGGAACATTCACGACTGGTTTACGGATGAAGAAAATCTGATGCTCTGGGACACGTTACAGAAAGAATTTACATTTGAAGAAAGAAAGGAAGAAACCACTATGGCAAAAAATACTGAATTTGCAGGAAAGACTATCGTAGCAACCGGAAAGCTGGAAAACTTTACCCGCTCAGAGATCAACGACCAGATCCTGGCGCTTGGCGCAAAGCCGGGCAGCTCGGTATCCAAAAAGACCGACTACCTGATCTGCGGGGAAAAAGCTGGCAGTAAGCTGGCCAAAGCCCAGGCTCTTGGCGTCACGATCCTGTCAGAAGCAGAGTTTTTAGCAATGATTGCATAAGATTGTACATGATCCACTTGGGAAAGCTGCCTGACAAGCAGCTTCTCCAAAAATTACCTGTCTGGCAGTATGGAAAGGGCAGATACGCTTGTTTTTTTGCGTTGAACATCCCGTTTCCTTTGGGTATAATAGAGGCAAATGGAGGCAATGATGAGTATGAGTATTCAATCCGATGTGGAAATCTTATCTGTACAAGCAGTCGAGTATTACGCACAAAAGCATCATCTGTCTGAAGGGGACGTCTTTGATCTCTTCTGTAAGCATCAGGTTTTTGAAAAAATCCTGATACAGCACGAAACGCTTCATCAGTTAGATATGGAAGAGACTTTTCAATATGTGGAGGAAATCATCAAAGAAAATGCTCCGGAACTGGTGCTTTACCACGGTTCCAACATCGCATTTGATGAGATTGACCTGGGAAAATCCCATAACCGCCGTGACTTTGGCCGGGGATTTTACTGTACCGTCTTGGAAAGCCAGGCGGAGGAATGGGCCAAACGTCTTTATCTGCGCTCCCACAAAGGCGGCAGATATGTTTACCGTTACCTGTTCCGCCAGACAGAGGACCTGAAGATCAAGCACTTTGCTGCTCTGGATCAGGAGTGGCTGGAGTTTATCAAAGAAAACCGCACGAAAGGCGGCATCCAGCACGCTTATGATGTGGTGGTAGGGCCTGTTGCAGATGACAATACAATGGAGACTGTGCAATTATACCTGTCAGGTATTTTAAAAGCCGAGGAAGCAGTGGAAAGGCTTCGCTATAATAAAGTCAACAACCAGGTGTCTTTCCATACGCCCCTTGCCCTGGAACACCTGACACTGGAATCCCGAAGGGAGGTTTCGTAAACTATGGAAGGAAAATATTTTTTTAATAACAAAGATATCACGATGAACCTGTGTATCCAGATCCGGGATGTGATCGACATCATCAAGGAACGGAGCCATCTTTCTTTCCAGGATGCCGCCGGAGCCTTTTACCATTCTAAGACGTATCAGGCTCTGCAGAATACCGAGAATACGCTTTGGGCGGAGTCAGCGGGCTATATCGCAGACCGGTTCTACGAAGAACAGGAACAAAAAGAATTACAGACAAACTGAAGATTTAAGCACTTTGTTTAAGAAGGGAACTACCTATAGGATAGGCGGTTCCTTTTTTTGTGCGGAAAGGAATGTGCATGAAATCCAATGATCAACCAAAAGAAACTATCCATAAACAAACTCACAGGAATGTCATCTCCTCTTTTACAGGAAAATACGCATTTCTCAGTAATTTTTATCCGGCTCCTGTTACCTACATGGGGCAGACCTACGCCAATAATGAAGCCGCTTTCCAGGCGCAGAAGACCTGCTGTGCAAAAGAGCAGCAGCAATTCTCTATTTTCCGCCTGCATAACCCGGCAGAAGCCAAAAAGCGTGGAAAGAACCTCACGCTGCGCCCGGACTGGGATAAGGTAAAGATTTCCCTGATGTATGAAATCTGTATGTGCAAGTTCATGCAGAACCCAAAGCTGCGGGATGCCCTGCTTGCCACAGGAAACAGCCTTCTCATAGAAGGCAATACCTGGGGCGATTACTTCTGGGGCAAAGTCAACGGCCACGGGGAAAACCAGTTAGGGCTTATCCTGATGGACGTGCGTGAAAAGCTGAAATGGAGCATGGGAATGGAAAATGAGATTGCATAACGAGGTGAATGAACTATGGAAGAAAAGAAACAGACGGTCTTGACGCTGAAATTCATCGGCATAGATGATTTTTCTTGTCCAACTTATGAGGATCAGTACGGACAGTTCTGGAAAGACCTTAACCTGGGGAAATCCGAAACCCCGGACTTGTATTCTACTACGAGGAATGACCTGGATGGGGAGCCAGTATCCCACATCCAGCAGGAATATACCTTTGAGTCAGAACCGTTCCGAAGATCCCCGTATGAGTTCCAGTATATGATGTTAAGCCGGATGCAGCGTGACTGCGAATATTTTCTCGGCTACGGGAACCGGAGCGTTACCATCTTATCCGAAAGTGATCCGCAGCATCATATTGACCGTATGAAAGAATTGTGGAAGGAGCTTCCTGCTGACGGGAAACCGGAATGGCTGACCTGGGAGCAGCTCCTGAACTATGAAAAAGAATTGTGTAACGAATAACCATAATGATTACGAAGGATCTTCCAACCAGGGAGGTCCTTCTTTGGCAAAGGAGGACGATGTCTTATGAAAGTAACGATCTATCAGATCATCCCGGAATTGGATCAGGACAGGCTGATGTTTATGCCCCTTTCCTATTTTCAAAAAGCCGGGTATCCATCACCGCCTGCAGAAATTTATGAATCCGTATTCTGCGGAGAAACGGAAGTCGCCACACTGGAAGAAATCTACCGGACATTCAACCGCAAAGATGAAGCGGATGCCCGCTATCTGGAAAAGATCGGTTTCACCGGACATTCCATGTCAGTCTCTGACATTCTGGAAATACAGCACTCACCGGGAGAAAGCCGTTTCTATTTCTGTGATACATTTGGTTTTTCTCAAATAGCATTTCAGAAGGAAAACGCCATGCTGCCAGTTCAGAACCATGACAATATCCCTTTTGAGCAGGTCAATCGGTCCAAGCCCGGTTATCTGGCCTATATGGATAACGGGGGAATTTCTATTCATCCCTGTATCCAGGTCCAGCTCCAACGCTGCAAATACAGTCAGTGCCAGCTCGGCTACCGGCTCCGTTACCGGGAGAAGGAAGGGTTATCCGCACGGCAGAAAGAATTTCTGGAGCGTCCTGCTGTCCTTCTGTTCGAGGATACGCAAGGGCCGGCTCCGGAAGATTTATGGTATCACAGCCCTAACCCTTCGGTTTGGATCTCCAATCACCCAACACACAGCCCGCTAAACCTGAATCTGGTGGAAGAATGGTGCCAGAGCCAAAACGTAACCTATGAATATCTTTAAGAACAAATGGAGGAAAATCTATGATCAAAGAAAGGAAAGGGAATCTGCTTCGTTCTGATGCTGCCATTATCGCCCACCAGGTCAACTGCCTGGGTATCATGGGGGCAGGCGTAGCCAGGCAGATCCGGCATCGTATTTTGACAGCAGAACAGTATCGGACATACCAGCAGATTTGCAGGAAGAATAAAGAGGAACTTCTAGGATCCTGCTCTTTGATGCTGCGGATGGATACCGGCGCCACTCAGTATGTGGCACATCTGTTTGCCGAGAATATTCCCACAGGCAGAGGATTAGATACCGATTATGCAGCACTGAGACAGAGCCTGACTGCCATGATGTTCCTGGCAGCACAGCGGGAATTGTCGCAGGTTGCCATTCCCGGTTATCTGGGATGCGGGCTTGCAGGTGGCGACTGGGAGACAGTCTACAGCCGTATCCTTATGCCCCTGTTTTCCGAGTCTTGCTTTACCCTTACCATCCTGTACCTGCCGGACAGCATCCGGCGTCTCTGGACGGAATTTGGAGACATCCCTATGAACCCGGAAACAGAATGTATTGAGCAAGCCTGGCACGGATTTTCAGCTGGAACACACCGGGAAGAAATCTGGCACTGGTTTGAAGAGACATTTCAGATCAGCGTGGCGCAAGCTCTTATGTACTCAGGCAATCCGAATAGAATAATGAGGTAATCGAATATGAAAGAAAAGATAAAATGCAGTGAATGTGAATTTTGCAATTCCTTTCGTCCCTACGGTAACAGCCGGGCATCTTTTCGCTGTAAGCATCCGGATCAGCATTATATTTTTGATTATTTTCAGGAACATAGAATGTCGAAAGATCCAGGATTCCTGGATTATGGAAAGGCCTGGTCCGATGAGGTTCCGCTAAAGACCTCTCCGGCATGGTGTCCGAAGAAGAAAAGCAAATAACAAATGACTTGGAGCCGCCCTCACGGACGGCTCCTTTCTATGTTTCCGGATCGAATTTGTAGCCTACACCCCAGACAGTCCGAATGTATTGCCTGTCAGTATACTCCCGAAACTTCTTCCGGATGCTGTAAATCATACACTCAACCTTGGCATCCACACTTACAGGGATGTCATCCCAGACTGCTTCATAGATCTGTTCTTTGGTAAATACCCAGCCTGGATGATTTACAAGAATCAGTAAGATATCAAACTCATAATGTGATAGAAATACTTCATTCTCCGCTGCTAATATCCTCCGCTGATCTGGATAAATAACAAGCCCACGAAAAACGATCTTTCTTATGTTCTCTTCCTCACATTTATACTTAGCAGAATATCTTTTTAATACAGCCATAATTTCATTTAAAATAGCCTTTTCTGTATCATCAAATTCTGCGAGTAAAATATATCCTATATTCCCATCTCCAATCAAATAACTGTTTCTATCGGGTTCATATAGATCGCAGCCCTTACTCTGTACACAATTTGCCATTCTTTATCTCATAAATTTTATCTGCCTCTTCTGCAAGTAGTTTACTATGAGTCACCACAATTACACTTTTTCCCAATTCGTGTGCAGTTTTCTTTAGCAATTCAATAATTTCCCCTGCCGTATCCTCGTCCAAATTTCCAGTGGGTTCATCCGCTAAGAGCACCTTGGCTTCACTTGCCAAAGCACGGGCAATCGCCACACGCTGCTGCTGGCCACCGGAAAGCTGCAGCACATTCCGCTTCCAGTCTTCCCTTGGAATACTAACTTCCTGTAATAGCTTCTCTGCATCTTTCTTTCCACCCAGCTTCACATTTTCTTCCGTTGTCAAATAATCAATCAGGTTGTAGTTCTGAAAAACAAGAGAGATATCGTGCCTCCGGTGATAATTCAGCCCCTTTTTACGAATATCCTCTCCATTATAAAGAATGGTTCCTGATACCGGGTTATCCAAGCCCGCCAAAAGGGAAAGGAATGTGGTTTTTCCTGAACCACTGGAACCGACAATCGCATAGAACGTAGCTTCCTCAAAAGTGGCAGATACATTTTTCAGAATTATTTTATCCCGCTTCGTTTTATAAGAGTATAAGACATTTTTCGCCTCTAAAATCATTTCCATTCCTCCTAACTCATTTCGCTTAAAATATCTTTCGGGTTCTTGCGGAAAATCAGGACGCTTGCCGCACCTGTAGATAAAACAATCAAGACACCTACGCTAAGACTATCTGCAAGTAGCATAGTAGAGGTAATCTCTGTTTCTACATCCGTGACGGTAAGTTCCGGTGCCTGATAATCGGTGGCAACTTTGCCCGTATCCATTTCATCCTGCAATTCGGCCTGTTGTGCCTGCTGACCCACCAGATAATCAGCAGCGGCATTGGAAACTGCCGGAGCAATCAGGAACGAAAGTGCAAGCGCCAAAACTCCGATCAGAACAGCTTCGGTTAAAATCTGCAAAAATATCTTTCCCTTTGCAATTCCAATGGACAGAAGTATGCCAATCTCATTTGTTCTGTTCCTGATCCAGAAAATAAAAATCAAAAACAGGATCACAAAGCTTGCTCCGGTCACGACCAGAAGCAGCGTGTTACTGATTTTCTCCAAATCATTGAAGTTGGAAGCCATTGTGTCAAGATTTCCGTTGTTGTCGATCAAATCATACCATTGCCAGTTAATATCCGTTTTCTTGATGGCCTCCTTTACCGCATCGTAATCATCCACATTTGCCACTTTAAAATAAGCCTTCTCATACAGCGGATCATCCTGCTCCACCTTCTCAGGAAAATGTAAATCCGTGAAAATAACGTTTTCGGAACGGTAAGTATCACCGGACATATAAGGTTTCATCTGTTCTTTTACCTGATAGATTCCTACAATCGTTGCCTCTTGCACGGGTTCCTCCGCTTTTACTGAATGAAATTGCAGATGGTCGCCGACCTTTAGCTGTTTTTTTTCTGCCAGTTCTTCGGAAATGACACAAACATTTGTATCATCCTTTGTCGTCATCCGTCCCTCCAGGATGGTAACATTGCCGCTGAGGACATTGGCATCCATTGACATATCCCGATTACCAATCAAGGCTACACCCTGAAAATCATTGGTCTGGTCTGCATCGGCATCCTCAATCCGTTCAAAATTTGCCTGTTTTACCGCAGTAGGAACCGTGGTTATATTATAGTCGGCGATTCCCTCCACAGCAGCAATCTTTTCAATATCATCAGCTTTTAATGACTCAAAGGAATGATCCGTCGTTATCATCAGGTTTTCGGAACCCATGACAGTCACGTTTTTCAAATGGACTCCACCATAACTTCCCTGACCGTCCGGCTTGCGTTCTAATATTTTTTGACTGGCTTCTTCCAATCGTTGGCTTCTGCTCTCTGGATTATATTCCAGAAGAAATCCTGCACCGATGGCCTGTCGTGTACTGTCTTGCGTAGCAATGTTTGCAGAACGGCTTGCCATACCAGACAGGAAAAGCAGACTGATGATACAAACTACAAGCAGAAGCAGCAGACTTTTAACCGGCTTTCTAAAACAGGAACGAATTGCCCGTTGAAATAAGTTCATCGTATTATCCCTCCATTCGTGACAGAATATCTTTCGGATTTGCACGGATCACTGGCAGCAAAGACAGCAATACCGCAATCACAACCACTCCGCTGCCAATCCCCAATAGCAATGCGATATCGGTAAACTGTAAGGAAACCTGCAGAGAAACGCCTGTTTCCACAGAAGACAGCAACAGTTCTGTAAGGCTTCCTGCAGCCAGCGAACCTAGACCGCAGGAGCAAAGCAGGGCAATGAGAAACACGGCTGCCGCTTCCAAAAGAGCCTGCAAAAAGATAGTGGCTTTCTGTTCGCCCAAGCTGATAAATACAGCCATTTCCTTTTGTCTGCTCCGCATCCACATACAAAGCAGTAGGGAGACAATCACCGTGCCGGCGAAAAAGGTAAGCAAACGCATTAGTGATACTACCCTTGTTATTTGTGTTAATGGGGCTTTCATCTGCTGATACAGGACATCCGACGTGGTAATGTCCGCTTTATCCTGCAAAATGCCCTGTATGCTCTCTGCCAATGGATCTAAAAGCTCCGGCTGGCCGGTATATGCCGATACTTTATAAAATCCGCTGCCGTCAAATAATTCTAAATATGCCGTATTATCTATATAAATCTGATTTTCCATCCGATAGACGGCAAGTGTATTGTTTTCCTGCTGGCTTTCATTGCCAGTAAGATATTCCCCAATCACTTCCACGGTAACAGCTTTCCCGTTTTCTGTTTCAAAAGAAAGTGTATCGCCAATCTGCAAACCATTGTATTCTGCAAATCCTGCATTAATGACGGCGCCATATTTGGTTTCCGGCTTGACCAGTTCACCGTCTGTCAGCCGATAAGACTGATCCGCAAAGGGACTGTCTGTATCCATATCATCAAAGGATAGCAGGCTGACTTTCAAGTTGTCCGGTTCTGTGGAAGCGCTTGCGGTCACAGGCGCAAGATCCGTTAAATATGCGGATTGCTGCCCCATTCGATTGATGGACGTTACCTCCGCTATATTTTTAATCATTTCGGCTTCTTTGTCTGTAATCGGATTGGCGGTGTCTGAAATTTCACATACCACTTTTGCTCCTGCTTTTTCCTGCATGGCAGCCTCTGTGCTTTCTGTGGCGTGTAAAATCATGTTTGTACTGAGGATCATGCTGTTGACAAAAAGGAAAATCAACAGCAGCAGCACCGACTTTCCGCGTTTCCGCATCAGATAAAGGAAGCCTCTCTTATAAAAAGGCATCGATCTATCCCTCCTGTTAATTAAACCGGGTAATCAGCACTTTTGTAGCATGGATTTCCCCATCATCCTGTGTTTCTCCATAAACATAAACAGACGTAGATTTTTTTACATCGGAAGCCGTAGCCGCTTCTAATTCCACTGCGCCGGTGGAACTGTTGATGTTGGCAATCTGGAAGGTACAATCTTCTCCATAAGAAACCGTAGTGCTTTCCATGCCGCTTTCCATTCCCTCTGCCGCTGATTTTGCTATCTGCCCATCATCCTGATCTGGGATAACCTGAAAACTTCCATCCTGAAAATCGGCTACGCTGCCTCTTAAACTAGCTGTCTCTAACAAATCGTCCAGATTTGTCGAATTTTCGTTGCCATCGTCAGATGCGCCTGTGTCTCCAGCTTGATTCTCGCTCTGACTGTTCACAGAAGTCCCATTGTTTGCAGTCTGTTCCCCTTTGGAATTTCCACAGCCTGCCAGTGAGAGTGCAAAAATCAAGACTCCAGTTACCATTACTAATTTCATATGTTTCATTTGACATAGCTCCTTTCTGTTTTATGGGCCTATCATACAAAAAAACTTCTGTAAAACTCATCTAAGAAATAAAGAAATCGACCTCAGTTTTTAGAGAACTTTTAGAGGATTTCTTTGCTATACTTGTTATACTGATGATATGAAATAAAAAAGGATGAATGGATTATGAAAATATTGCTTCTGGAGGATGACCTGGATCTATGCGATCTGATACAGAAAGAATTGTCCAAAAGCGGGCATACCGTAGACTGCTGTAATGACGGGGAAACAGCCATGCTTTACGCACTCAATAAAGATTATGGCTATGACCTTGCCCTTGTTGACCGGATGCTCCCCATTATAGATGGACTGACAATAATCAAGGCGATGCGAAGAAAGGACATACAGATTCCGGTTATTATTATTACCGGTATGTCTGCCCTCGATGACCGGATCGATGGTCTGGACGGCGGAGCGGACGATTATCTGGTTAAGCCGTTTCATAACCGGGAGTTACTTGCCCGGATAAGGGCATTAACCAGGCGCTCCAAAGAGATCCATGACGATGTAATATTAACTTACGGGGATCTGCAGTTTGACAGAGAAATAAGGGAATTGACCTGCCATGAGCAAAAATTAGACTTGACAGGAAAAGAGGCGGAGCTTCTGTATACATTTATGAAACAGCCGGAAACCCTTTTTACAAAAGAACAGCTTGTTTTAAAGGTCTGGGGAACTGACTCGGATATTACTCCAGGAAATATTGATAATTATATTTCCTTTCTAAGAAAAAGGCTGAAAGAGCTTAAAAGCTCCTGTATCATTAAAACAGTATATGCTACAGGCTACAGATTGGAGAACACTCATGCTTAAACAATTATCCAACCGACTACATCTGTTTTTAGCAGGAATCCTAATGGTCATCATTACTTTGATCCTGTGTTTTTCCCTCTGGAATATGTATCAGTCACAACAGCTTGCTGATATATCCTATATTCAACGTATGACTTCCCTGATCATCTATCAGTTGGAGGACGATACTTCTAACCCGCAAGCGGTTCTCTCAAACTATGAAAGTGGGACAAATGTTTACAGCATTTTAGAAGATTCTGAAGGAAAGGTGCTATATCAAAGTATTCCTGATACCGCTACTGACTTTGCCAATCTCTTCAAAAAAATAAGTAACAGCATTTCCACGGAAAGCGCAGCGGACAGTCAGAAATTTCAGACGGTAACGGAACAGGGCGGATTTATAGAAATGGATGGAGCAGATCATGACCACTATTATGCTATCCCGGCTACAGTCAGCACGAAAGCGGGAACAGTTTATACATTAGCTTTATTCTATGAGCGGACATCTATTGTAGACCTGCTGTTACGGGAAGCGCCAAAGTATTTATCTATTTGGATCGTTTCCCTGATCAGCATCCTCTTTATCAGCAGGTTTCTCCTGCGAAAAGCCTTTGAGCCAACTGAGCAGATCCTGCAGAGCCAGAAAAATTTTGTTGCCGCTGCTTCACACGAATTAAAATCACCGCTGGCTGTTATCATGGCAAATGTTGAAGCAGTCCATAATACAGAAATACAAGACCCCCAGGCACAAACCTGCTTGAAAACGATTGACTCAGAATGTAGCAGAATGTCTAAGCTCGTAAGAGATATGCTTCTCCTTGCGTCTTCTGATGCTGATAAATGGACCATCCAGAAGAATGATGTAAATATTGATACACTATTGATTACACTGTATGAAGCGTTTGAGCCAGTATGTATCCGTAAATCCATCTTCTTAAAACTTGATATTAGTGAAGAAAGCTACCCTGTACTCTATACAGACCGGGAACGACTGTTCCAGATCTTAAGTATCTATCTTGATAATGCAGTCTACTATTCACCAGAAAACAGCACCATTGAGATACGAACAAAACAGACTTCTAAAGAATTGACCTTTTATGTTGTTGATCATGGGTGCGGAGTGGCTGAAGAAGACAAACCTTTTATATTTAACCGTTTTTACTGTGCAGATAAATCACGAACAGATAAATCTCATTTTGGCCTGGGATTAAGTATTGCGAAAGAACTCTCAAGAATACTTGGAGGCAAAATAGGATTTGAAGATACGGCTGGTGGCGGGGCCACATTTTATTTGACTATACCTCTGAAATAATGAAACAAAATAGTCAAAGATTAATTATATGTATAAACAAACGGGATATTAATTGGAGCCGCCCACTTTGGACGGCTCTTTATTATCACTGAGTTATATATCCTTCCCATCTAGCAGAAAGTCGATAATATTATAATGGACAATTCCATTCCTGCTCATATCTACGATGTCGCTGCTGATCACATATTTCGGATAATTGTCATCGATCTTCTCCAGATTGCCAAATTCTCTTGCAATGCAGTCCTCTGACAATACATAGGCCACCTGGATATAGAGTTTCTTCTGCCCTTTGTAACATACGAAGTCAATTTCCTGAGTATCCAGCTTGCCTACTTTCACGTCATATCCCCGGCTTAACATTTCCAGATACACCACGTTCTCAAACAATTTGCTTGTATCAATCTGTTCGCTTGCTTTGCTCGCATTGCGAAGCCCAATATCACCCGCATAATACTTTTCTGTTGAAGCCAGGATGTTTTTCCCCTTAATATCATATCTTTCCGCTTTTGAAAGAATCATACCTGCCTGCAGCTTATCAATATAATTAAGTACCGTGTCCACCGTTGTTGACTGCCCGCCTGTGGTCAACGCCCGGCAGATGGATCTTGCCGAGAACGGGTTCCCAATATTGTCCAACAGAAATTCCAGCAGCTTTCGCAAAAGACTCTCATTGCGGATGGCATATCTGGAGAGAATATCTTTCATCACGACAGAATCATAAACATCCTCCAGATATGTGCGGACGGAATGTTCATCCGGCAGCACCAGGCGCATTGGCAGACCGCCATATTTCAGGTAATCCGTAAAAAGCTGTTCCCTGGTGTATGGGAGTCCATTGACCTCATAAAATTCCTGTATCTCCGATAATACAAAGGGATATACATGGAAAGAAACATACCTTCCGGCCATATTGGTCGCCAGTTCTCCGGACAGCAGCTTGCTGTTGGAACCTGTCACATAGATATCGCAGTCAAAATCAATCCGGAAGGAAGGGATGACTGAGTGCCACTCTTTCACATGCTGGATTTCGTCAAAAAAGAGATATACTTTTCCATCCGCTTGCTCTGCCTGTTCCGTGACATACTGATAGAAGTTATCTGCATCCTCCAGCTTTTTAAAACGCCGGGATTCAAAATTGATCTCTATGATATTTTCCCTTGGCACTCCACGCTCTAAAAGAACATCACGGATCTGCGAAAGCAGGATCGTCTTTCCACTTCTTCTAAGGCCAATCAATACCTTGATCAGATCCTGGTCAATGAATGGACGTATCTTATTCAAATACAAATTTCGTCTTATCATCTCCATACATTCCACGTCCTTCGTTAGTTTTGTCATTATTATACCTCACACTTTTATTATAATCAACTTATTGTCTGTTTATACAAAGACAATTTTATTCTTATAGTTACTTACAGCAGGTTCGATTTCTCCTTCATCTTTTCACGGCTCGTATTGGTATAGATCAGCGTGGTCCGCTCGCTGGCATGGCCGGCCTGGTTTGCTACCTCGGCCATCGTATAGCCCATTTCCAAGGCATGAGAGCAGAAGTAGTGCCGGAGCTTGTGAGGGGTAATCCGGTCCGAACACTGATTGAAAAAACGGTTCACACTGCTGCGGTGGAGCTTTCCGCCATTCCTGCTGATAAACAGGTACTCAGACTGGGAGTTTCTTACCTTCAGGTACTCACGAACTGCATGGATGATCTTGTCATTGATGAATACGATCCGCTGCTTATTGCCTTTTCCAGTCACCAACAGTTCCCTTGCCTGAAAATCAATATCTGTCAGGCTGATGCTGATGCACTCGCTGACACGCAGGCCAGCATATGCAAGGATCACGGCGATTGCATAGTTTCTCTTCCCAGTCTCTACCAACACCTTCTGGAGAAACGCCTCCACATCTTTCTTGTCTATCTCTGCCGGGCTTGCAATTTCCTGCTGAAATTTCAGCCGGTCCTCTGCTGAGATGACCAGATCTTTTTGAACTCCAATCTGCACCAAGAACTCATTAAAGCTGGTCAGCGAGGATAGTTTCGTATCAATGCTTTTAAATTTCAGTTTTTTAATGTTCTGCAGGTATGACCGAAAATCCAAAATGTTGGTATGGTATAGCAGCGTCGGCTCCTCCCCGAAAGTATCTTTATACCAACGATAATATTCATTTACATGACCGCTATAGGTCTTAATGGTATTCTCTGATTTTCCCTGTTCTCTAAGGAACTTTTTATAATCCTCCAGTAATGCCACGGTACTTCTTCCTCTCTGCGATTATGTTGCGCTCACTTCTCCGTGAGATTTGCGTAATTATGTTGCGTCCAGATAGGATTTCTTCTGTCTTTCATGCCTCCAACACAACATAATTGCTATTATGTTGCGTTCAGGAATTGGCACGGTTCTGACACACTTCCTATATATAATCCATACGTTTCACAGCATAAAAACGCAAAAAGGACAGCAGATTTTTCCACTGTCCAATCTGGATGATTACGGGAGCCGTCTCACCCTTCTGTAAATTCGCTTGCCATCTTTTATCCCAACAGAGAACCTTCGTCTTAGTTTGGACTGTTTTCTCCATCTCCGACTCTCAAGAAGTTCCTCGTTAGCCAAACGTTCCCTCCGGAAGTCATGAAGATGAAAGTTCTCCTGGTATCTACGGAATACCCGCATATAATATTCCGGTTTTCGTGTAAAGATCATATCCGAGTCTCTGTTGATGGAGTTTAGAAGACTCCGCAGTTGTCTGGTGATCCGATAAGGTTTGCCATACAGATTTGTATAAATTCTTCCGTATTTGCTGGCAGTTTTTAAAACAATCGTTCCGGCAAGGTCGCTTTTCCGCAGCTTTATCGCATCCCCTATCCGGATCGGCATCTGGTACATAAGCCCGATAAACGCCGCTTTTTCCAGTTCCTCTTCCGCCATGAATTGCTTCATCAGCCGTTTCCCCATTTTTGCCTTTTCAAAGGAAATCATCCACCATCTTCTCCTTTCCTGACAGCTTCCAGGATTTTCTCTGCCTGCTGTACAAACACCTGCTTTTCCGGTTCTTTTTCATAGATCTTCCAGAGCCGCTGATGCAGAGCCTCCAGATCCCTGATATCTCCCTTTGTGTTATTTGCTAGCATCCGGAGAAAAGGGAAGATCATCGTATGCCGGATATTCTTCCCAGCCAATACAGACTTCTGTTCCTGACCATACACTTCATGGAGGCATCCCAGGATAATATCCGGATCCGTGATAAACTTGATCTCAGGTTTCACCCATTCCTTTTTCATGTTCGCCCTCCTGACAAGATTACTCGTACCAATCAGCCCGGACTGTCAGGCCGTCCAGTCGGATTTTCGGAACTCCCACAAGATACCAGTCATCATCCATTTCAATCCGAACTGGCACCCAGTCTCCATCCATCTCCACATCAAAGCAGTCCCCACAATGCAGACCGCCGTAATAGCTTCCGTTTCCAAAGTAGATGTCATACCTCCCAGATTCCCGGTCATAGCATAAAACGCCTTTTTTCTTTACCATAGTAATTTCCTCCTGTATTTTTACTTTTCATAAGAATAATAGGGCTGCATTTTCGCAGAGTGGATGATTTTCTGTTTGTTCAATACTAAAACTTCCCTGAACGCTTCATATGGCTCTGTTACTTATTTCATACGTAAGAGGCATGAAAAGAGCAACATCAGGAAGAGAATTTCAGAATAGAAAAAGCAGGAAACCGCTCAATGATTTCCTGCTCGGTGGTACCGCTGAGTGCGGTTATATTTAGGTGTTTCTTGATTGTTACAGAAGACTAAAATCAAAAACAAAAACGGGTATCTTCTTTGAAGTTGAAGCGTCTGGGATTTCCCTCACTCCGATAGATCTTATGCTGTTTCAGATCATAAATAACAGACCATACGGTATCTTTGCCGGTACTCCTGTCATATTGACAGAGAAAACCATAATCACCGGATAACAGTTTCTTCACAAATACCAAATCAATTTTTTTAGTATTTTGGAAGGCTGAAATCATAGTTTGAAACCTTGTCTCTGCAAACCAATCATCAATGCCAACACTGTTATATTGCATCATTTTTGTAAGATGAAAAGCATTTGTATCACAGACAAAAGAATGCGTATTACTCAATGATGTTGTAACTTCTACACAATCCGGAGTACATTCGACAAGCGCTATCTCTCCCGATATATCCGCCAAAGTCAGGGTCTGGGCGGAAGCGATTGGTAATTGATGTAAGCAAGAGATGGCTTCCAATACATTTTTGCATTTTTCTAATAGATATCTGAGAAGCAGGCCCGCATTAAATCCTGGCTTGCGTTGAATAGGGTAAACTGAAGTCAGTCCAGCAGCCAGACCATATTCATTAACACCATCTTCAACCTCTACAAAAGCGGTTGTATTCCCAGTAAAAGAATATGCCCCATCAGTCAGCCTATATATTACATTCATATTCAGCTTTTCGATTTCTGTTAGAAAGTCACTGTTCCGTCCCAGGAGAATTTCCTGCCCGGTCGTGAACGCAAAGCAAGAGCAATTACAGGCTGGTGGCATAGAGTACATACTAAATAATACTGCCTGCAAGATACGAACATCACAATGCTGTCCATCTGCAAGTCCTTGAATTTCTTCTATGATTTCATGGTAAAATTTCTCATAGATGGGAAGGCAGGATGAAGCATAGTCGATTCGTTCCTGTGTAATTTCAAAAGGAATATTTTCCAAAATTATATTTTGGTGTTTCAACAGTAAGGAACCCCATCGAAAACCAGCTTCGTAGTGTGTTCCCCTAAAATGTGTATGATACATTTTTACACGCTCCTTATTGATTAGATAAAGAGCTACCGGTAACTCTTATCTAAGGGTAACTGAATAAAAATTTTAAGTCAAGCCTTGCTTTATAATATAGAACGTAAAGGGGAGAGATTACCGACTGATAACGGCAAAGAACTGTATACAATCAAAGTGTATTAAAAAAGAATATGTATTGTAAAGAACTCCCATCTTAACGGATGGGAGCCTTTACATTCGTATGGCATGAGTTGGTTCATGCCACTATTATTCTACCACATATCCGATTTTTATATCAATATAGTACAATATCTTGTGCATCTTCTTGATTTCTCCCACATATAGTATTATACTTACTTTGTAATCATTACTTGTGTTTATCCGGAAAAGGATATGCTGTTTAGGTTTGTAATCAGTCAGGGGGATATTCTGCCACCAGGGCAGTACCTTCTGGCTTTTTATTTTGCAGAGATTTCTGTACGAAGTTTGAGAATGAGCACCCGGCATCATTCTCTTTTTTTATGCCTGAAAGCAGGAGAGGAGGATTGAATTAAATTTCCGGAGGAACACCCACAAGAAAGGAGAAAAGAATGGATTTTAGAATTGTACTATTTGAAAATGAAGGTTATGCAACAGCTAGAGGAGATAAAGGGGTACAGGATATTCTGGCAGCCAAAACCGAGTCCGGATATATCAAGGAGGGCACCTTTCCCATAATTATCACATTATATCAATCTTGTTGGGAATGGTGGATCAGTCCAAAGCACCAGAAAATCGATTTTTCAATGTTCTCTGCTGATTCCTGGCTTGACAGACCTTTACGGAAGAACAAACCTATCCAACAAAGAATAATTGCCGCACTGGAGGATTGGCAGAAAAAATACTTACGGACATATGAGACAATCAAGATGATCAGCAGCGGTAAGCATATTTTGTATCACTGTAACGTAACGAACGTTTGTGGAGATGCAGAAATCTACTGTTTTAATTCTGTCATAAGTTCTATGTCTGATCACGCTCAGGCAGAGTTGATCACAGGGAACTCTTTGATTCGACATGCTTGTGGAAACGTTCAGATTCAAAATCTGGCTGACCATTCCATGATCTGTGAATTGTGTGGGAATGCAGTCGTCCATAAGATGAAAGGCATTTCGCTTATTCGTAGTGTATATGGAAACAGCCATATACATAATATGTTGGACAACTCCCGTATTCTGCGCCTGAATGGGAATGCACGGATTGGAACAATGGGCGGACAAACAATCGTTGACCGGGCATCTGGTCGGTCAGGCATTGAAAACGTTTCATGTGGCTGCGTTGTCCTGGGCTATTCCCATGACGTTCAGATTAAAAAAATCGAAGCCGGGTCGGTAGTCCTTCCTCTTCATGTGGATGGCTACTATCGCCCGACTTTGCCGTTCCCAGAATAAAAATGTTGTAAATATCTTATGAATGAACTCAAGGGACGCTGTGTAAAAAGCAGCGCCCCTTGATGGTTATAACGATTATTATTTATGCAATCTCAAACCGATACCCGACACCATATACGGTATCAAGGTACCGGGGGTGCCGTGGTTCCTTCTCCAGCTTCTTCCGCAGGCTGCTGATCAGACAGTAGGCACTGCTGTACATTTCTTCCCCTACATCCATTTCTCCATAGATCATGCGACAGATCTGAGCATAGGTATACACACGTCCCGGATGCCGGGCCATGACTGCAAGGACATCAAATTCCCTGGCAGTCAGCAGTACCTCCTTTTCCTCCACCATGACCTTACGCTGGAGCATATCCAGGGAAAATCCCGGATATCGGATCTGCTTCGGCTCCATATAAATCTTTACACCTTCCAGAGTCTGGAGTTTTCTTTTGATGCTGCAGATCTCCGGCAGCCACTTCTCTGGAAATTCAATCACCATTTGTTTCTTCAGAGTCATTCAACCCCTTTTATTAATTTGCTAATACATTGTTTATATTCTATCATTTAGCACCACCATCTGATATTTATGTTATTTTCTCTATATGATAGAAAAATAACCCTTACTCCCATTTGAAACACTTAATTGCAACGCCAGAGCAGATAATGGTAATAGCCAGCATAACGAAAACAGGGAGCCACGCATTGGAAAGCGGTGTTCCCAAAAAAGTAGATTTCATAAGCTGGATGCCCTGTGTTATCGGAAAAAACTGTACAACCGTTTGCATCCCCTTTGGCATTACTTCAAAAGGCAGGGTAGCCCCGGAGAATATGAGCATAGGAAAATATAATATACAGGCAATTACACTTGCAGTCTTAGCATTTTGGGCAATACCTCCTACCATCATTCCAATGCTCAAAGTAGAAACCGTAGTCAAAAGCCAGCTACCGACAAAAGCAATCCATGATCCATGTATTTCAACTTTCCAAAACATCATAGCCACAGGAATTATAGTTGCAAGAGAAATAACGGAATAAATAACATAAATCAAAAATTCCACAGTCAACAACATAACCGGGCTGATTGGTGTTACCTTGAACCGCTTAAGTATTTTTCTTTCCCGGTATTCCGATACCACCAGAGGCAGCCCCATCAAACCGCCAGCACAGATGGAAATGGTACAGAGCGCACCAATAGATTGCTCCAAAAAGGTAAAGCCAGCCCCTTCTGAAGCAGGACTTGTCCCGTACAAAAAGCCAAGGATCACCAACACTACCAAAGGCAATATAACGGCAAAGATCACCATATTCATGTTTCGGATATTCAATTTCAACTCATTTTTTAAGAGCACAGTAAAAGACCTCATTCCGCATCGACCTCCTCACCAGCAAGTGCTAAATACGCATCCTCAAATTTTTCACACCCACTCTTTTCTATGGCCTGCATAATCGTTCCATAAAACACAATTTTTCCCTTTTTGATAATACAAATCTCGTCACACAGGGCCTCAACTTCGTCCATAAAATGAGAAGTTAAAAAAATTGTCATTCCTTGATTTTTTAGTTCTTCGAGGATTTTCCAAACATCACGCCGGGCCTTTGTATCAAGTCCGGTGGTTAATTCATCCAGAAAAACAACCTGCGGATTGGGAATTAGGGCAAGTACGATAAAAAGCCGTTGACGTTCTCCCCCGGACAAACTTTTGACTGCTGAATTTGTTTTGTTCGCAAGTCCAAACTGTGTACACAGCTTTTTCCAGTCAGCCGGGTTCTTATACAGACAAACGGTTTCTTCGCACAGCTCCGAAACTTTAATCTCTGGTTGATAATCGCACTCTTGAAATTGAACACCAACTCTTTGGAAAAGGTGGCGTCTGTCCTTTTGAGGATCAAGAGAAAGAATAGATATTTCACCGCTGTCAGCTTTCTTTGTTCCTAAAATACACTCAATCGTTGTGCTTTTTCCAGCTCCATTTGCCCCCAGCAGACCGAACACGGTACCTGCCTTTACCGATAGACTCACATGATCTACCGCTGGAAGTTGACCATAGGCTTTTGTAAGCCCCCGCACTTGGATAATTGTTTTCATCACTATACCTCCTTTGATAGAAAAAGAATACCACCAGTTCAAAGACTGGTGGCAAAGTGGAGGGTTTTAATAATTTTCCTTCATTTCTTGTAACATTTCCATGATTTTTTTTGCGTTGTATTCTGCCGTCGTCAAAGATATAATTAGACGGTCACAAACTGAAATAATATCCTCCGACTGTAAGGGGGTATTCAACGCAGCTTTAATATCCAGATCTGGATTTTTAGATAGTTGGCGGAGCATCCGCAAAATTGCTTCCAAAGAATATTTAGCACAGCGCAGGGCACGTATAACCTTTAACCTTTTAATGTCCTCGTCTGTATAGACACGATATCCATTTTCCTTACGCTTAACTGTAAGCAAGCCATTCATTTCCCAATTTCTCAGAGTGTCCATAGAAATATCCAAATATTCCGACACTTCTTTTCGCTTCATAGAAAAACGATGTTCCTCAATCTCACCCGAAAGAATATCTTGTACAATTTGGATAGCTTCTTCTGCATTATTTCTCTCCATCCGAACACCTTCTAAATATTCCTGTGTGAGGTTAAGTGCTTCGTCAAATTTTTTGTGCGCAGAGAGTTTAACCACAGAAACAATCTTCTTTCTCAAACCACCTTGAAGCACTTCGATTTGAAATGCAGTCCGAGCCAGTAAGAATTGTTGAATGTGAAATTCTGTAAAAATACGGTATCCATTACTTTCGCGTTCTGGTGTTGGAATAAGACCTAACTCTTCATATAGCCGTACTGTGTTAGGGTGTATTCCAATTACAGTTGCAACCTCTGTTGTTCTATATGTATTCAACTCAATCACCTCCTTGTACCATAAATACAATTATACCTCCCACGAAAAGTCTGGTGTTATAATGTAGGGTTATATTATATCAAGATACAATCTGTCGCACAACGATGCCATGAAAATAAATAGTCAGTGTACAAAATATACAATCATTCACAAACCATATCAACCAAATATTTTTATGATTGGTTGTGTATTTTGGTGTAGGTATATCCATAAGAAAGTGCCGGACACAGCAACCTGGCTGCCCTGAGTCGTGTGTTTTTCATATGCTGTCTGTCCTTTAGGATGGCCCGGATCACTTTCTATCATATCTTCATTACATAAACCATAATAGTGTACTTATCAAAGACCGGGCAGCTTACGCCGCCCGGTCCCTTCTTAATTACTCCGCATCCCGGAAATACCGGATGCACTTCATCAGCTCCACTGCCAGCTCCTGGTACAGATCTTCATCAAATCTTCCGTTCACCAGTGCGTTCTTGATCAGCAATGGACGGTACATCGCAAAGATCTCTGTCTTCGCTTCCATGTCGCCGGCTTTCGCCCGGAATAATAATTCATCAAAGCTCATCCTATTTATCCCCCAATCTTTTACGTATTTTACGGATTGCATAGAAGTACGCATCCTTGCAGCGCTCTGCTGTCATCCCGGTCATCTGACCGATCTTTTTAAACGAGCGCTCCTCAAATACATGAAGATAGATCAGCTCCCGTTCTGTATCACTGAGCATCAGCAGCGATTTTACAAGTTTCTCATCCGAAAGTTCTCCCCATTCCGGGTAATTGCCTGCAGCCTCTTTGAGCAAAATCTCTTCCCGCTCCTGGATTTCCCTTATCTCCTCAAAAGTGATCCGTTCTTCAATCTCCGCAATTTCCTCCATCAAGAAGGAGTTCTTCTCTGTACGTATCTTTTTGTCCAGGTAACTGCTCCTGCGCCCTTTGATAAACTCCAGTAAATATGCTGTAAAATGGTTCTTTGTCCGATCTCCTGTATAGGTATGTTTTTCATTCATATATTGATTCCTCCTGAATTTCATCTGTAGTTTCAAAGAAATTCAGAAGGCTGGCGGCGAGCGGCACCTTGGCAGTCTTTCGTTCCACTTCCACGGCAAAAAAATAAGACCGAAAACTGCCAACGGCAGCCCGATCCTATCCGGCGGATTTAACTTTACATGAAAACACGCAGTATATGTGGTCGAAACCAACACATATACTGCGTGTAAAAGAGTTTCTTCACCTGCAAAAAGAAGCAGGATTTTTTTGAAATTGTTTTAGATAGCGTCTGATCCATCCGGCTGTTCACACCTTATCTTCCGTAGATTCCCCCTCTATGTATGCGTTATATCGCCTATCAACACGCATGATAGCGCATTTCATATACTGCTTGTCTGCGGTAAAATATATGCAGGAAATGAGGTGATTGGATGTATAGACAACGATTGGGGGATGCTGTAAGAGAAGCCAGAATGAATTTGGATTTATCGCAGAA
The DNA here is from genome assembly GCF_027924685.1 of Sellimonas catena. Taxonomy (NCBI): domain Bacteria; kingdom Bacillati; phylum Bacillota; class Clostridia; order Lachnospirales; family Lachnospiraceae; genus Sellimonas; species Sellimonas catena. The sequence goes on along the minus strand of NZ_BSBO01000021.1, from coordinate 18,501 downwards.
TACGCTTGCGGAACGGTCCCACGTATCCCTTCGTACAATTTCAGATATCGAAACTTATAAGGCGAACCCTCGTTTTGACAGTCTCTGCTCCCTGGCGTCCTATCTGAACATTTCTATTGATGCGGTGATCAAAGACCGTAAGAACAATAGCGGCAGTACGACGATGCAGCAGATCCTGATAGAATTGGAGTCCTGCTCCGAAGAAGAGCAGGTTATTGTGCTGCAAACGCTGCGAGGCCTCTTGAAAGGACTACATACCCGGACAGAGAACCCCACATAACCACCTCTTCTGCCATTGTAAGATACACTTCTCGGAAATCTTTATAGAAGTTCTATGGATTTTCTATGGAAATTCTGAAAAAACGGTGAAAAATCGGGAGAACCACTGCGAGTTCTCCCTAAACTAAAGACCTGTATCACATATTTCTAAATGCTGCCATGGCATCCGCAATATCCTGCATTGTTCGTTTATCAATCGGAGGGCCTTCTTCGTTCAGATCCTCAATCACGGCCTCTGTAGACTGCTTATCTGCCTCCGGTTGCCTCTGCTGGCTGGTTGAAGTTCCAGCGTCTGAAGCAGGAGTCTGGGCAGTGATTCGCTGCATTTCCTGCCGTACTAGAAGACGCACCATCGCCTGGATGTTTTCCTGGGAGACTCCAGTATCTCCTCCAGACTTCTTCCCCGTATACTGCAGGATTGCTTCCGCAATCAGCGCCGCCTTTTTCTCCGTCCCGTTCAGGATCTCTACGACTTCCAAATGCTCCGGATTTTTCTTGTCAAACCCTATCGTAAATACATATGGATTTTTCTTTCCCACATCATCACTTCCCTGCTAAAGAACTGCGGTACAGGATGCCGTACCCTTTCGCATTTGCAAAAATATCATCCATAAACTGATACTTGATCAGACGGCTGGAACTTTCCAGGAACCGCCGGAGTAAGATGGCTCCGCCTCCGATGAATATAGTATAGGTAGATTTCGTGTCAATGCCCCGTTCCCGGACACTGCTGAGCAGGTCGGTCACAAAATTCCGGGCCATTTCTTCCACGGTATGTACCACCATTTCCGGATAATATTCCGTCTTGCCTTCCAGGATACTGTCAATGTCAGTTTCCTCCAGCAGCATATCGTGATCCCCGTTGACACTGGAAATGATATCGTTATACATGGTGATGACACCCTTTTCCATGGAATCGCAGTAGTCCAGACATGGGCTTCCGCTCCGCATCAGCAGAAAGTCTGAAGTAAATCCGCCAATATCAATCCCTACAGCCTTTGGGATCTGCCGGATTTTTTCTCCCTCAGTCATCATGGCGGCATACGCCTGGGGATATACAGCTACGTCCTGGATGCAGGTATGGTAGGTTCTTCCGTTATACACCAGTTCCTGTACCTTTCCGTCTCCCAGGAAATACTCCCGATACCGTTCTGCCAGTTCTGCGTAATGCTTGGGCGGTACACCGATAGGCAGCGATACCTGTACTACGTCTTCTTCCGATATCTGACCGGTGCGTTCCAATTCCTTCGCAATAGCAAATCTCGTCAGGATGGAAAAGCGTTCATCCTGAGTCTTGTCCCTCTGATACGGGATCCGCTTGCCACTCAAAACATAATACTTCCCGTCAGTCTGAAGGAAATCCTCCCGTCCCGCAGGCTTACGGTCTGTGGAAGAGAGCCCCGTGGTGAAAAGAAAATGGGTGGTCTTCATGTTCCGGTTCCCGTGATCCACGGGAATAGTCAATTTTTTTATCATAATGCGTCACTCCTTATATTGTTTTCTACTTATTCCATACGTAGGAGATATGTAGATAGCAACTCTGGAGAGAAATTTTTTGAGATTTTATATTTTGGATAGTATTCGGGAGGTGTCTTTGGTAGAATGAAGACAGCAACAAATTGGAATTTGCGGAGGAAATAAAATATGAGTTGGGAAAACTACGAGCGTTCAATGGAATTGGCCAAAAAATGTAGGTTCTATACTACCGCAGGTGGAAAATCAACACAGGAAATAGAAGAAGCAGAAAAATTACTCGGTATAAAATTTTCTAAACAATATCGAGATTTTAATGAGAAATATGGGTATCTGTCTTTTTACGGTAATGAAATTTTTGGGATAGATACGAATAATTTGGGTGAATTAGAGGGAAATAGTCTTGCTTATGCGTTAAATGACCGCAAAGAGTATAACCGCCATATTATTTTCTCCCGTTTTATAATTACAATGATGGGTATATGGCTTATTTTGATTATTCTTCTCTCAATGATGAGGGAGAACCTCGAATTGTAATTCTGGAATATGACGGTTTAAAATATGGTGTTAGTGAAACAGTAGCAGATGATTTTGGAGATTTTATTTTGGAATTAGTCCAAGAGGAATTAGAAAGCTAAATCCACAAATCAGGATTTGTACGGGTGATAAAATAAAATGAGTTCAAGAAGCTTTAGAGTGTTTGGAACGAAAAAAGATTTAGAAAACATATTCAGAGAATTCCAAAAGAACAATATGATAAAATATTATCGGTGTGGCAAAAGCGATAGCGATAAGATAACAGATATTACTAAAATCGACAACTTTGGCATTTCTCTTAGTGGGCGTCATATAGGAAATCAATATCTTGTTATAGAAGATGATGAAACAGTGCGACTTGATAAATATAAACATATAAATCAAAAATTAAATGAAACAAGTATTGTTATCGATCTGGGTGGATTATATGATGAAAATACTATTTTGCCTACAACTGTATCTACAATTTGGTATGATGAAAGCAGCAAAAGAGTATACAACAATTTAAAGAGTATCATGAAGAGATATGCTGTTAGCATAGTCAACGGATATATGATATTAAAAAATGCTTATGATAAAAAAGAGCAATTAAGATTTGCAACTATAAGTGTTCAAAGTCCAGGAGAATATGATTTAAAAGTATGAGCCCAAGCTGCAGAATTCTGATTTGACTGTTCTATACCTTACACTAAAAACGGTTTGCAAGCGTTTTGTGGATAGTGGATTTAGAGTGGATTTATAGCCGTTGAAATAGTATGGCTTTTAAATAAGCAGGTTGAGTTTGGAGAATGAAATAAGAAAAAAGGATAGAAATTGGAATTTGGAAGGAGCGCTGCATATGGATTTCCCTTTTTATGATGCACCTAATACAGCCACGATAATCTGTTGTCATATTATAGATGATGGCAAACCTATTTTATATGTATCTCATGATGAAGATGATGGAATGTGGCAATTTTTGTGTGGTTCAACACATGATACAGACGAAGCAAGGCTGGTATCTCTAAAAGAAGCGTTCGATTTAGACAATTCTGTTGGTGTTCTTAAAGATATGCCATGTGGTTACTACGCGGAAAGAAAAACGCAAAATGATAATTGGCTTGTGAAGAAACGATAAATCCTAAGTTGTAGAGCAGAAAATTGGAATTTGAGGCGAAAATTAACAATAGTAAAGAGAGGAGTATAACGCAATGAGAAAAATGATTGTTGGTACATTGCTAGTCGTTTTTCTTTTGTCTGGATGTTCTAATGCTATGGCAGATATTTATGATAATGAAAGCAAAATAACCAGCGATACAAATTCCTTTAACCTCGATGGAATTGAGCAAGAAATTGAGGGCAATAGTTATAATGCTACAATAGAAAAAATGGAAGGCATGGACACTGTATGGACGCTGGATACAGAAGAAGAAACAACTGTTGACATTTCGTATGATATAACCTTGTATAACGGGAAAGTTAAAGTGGTATTGATTTATCCAGATGGAGAATTAACTACTTTAGCGGAGTGTATATCTAATCAGGATAACAGTAGTAATAGCACTTCGCTTACTTTGCCACGAGGTGAATATCGAATAAAAATAATTGCCGGAGAAAATACAAAATTTGATATATCATTATCAATTACAGATGGTTCATTTCACGAATTAGGATTATGACAAATCCTAATTTGTGAAAAGATAAAAATAAGTGCAAAAAACAAGGTATAGGATACTAATTATTTGCTTAAATAGAGGAGAAATTTAATGAGAACACTTTTTTTGAGCTCCAGCGGCTTAAATGAAAAGACTACTGCATTATTTTGGCAATATATCAGGAAAGAACCCATTAATACAAAAGCGATTATGGTACCGTCAGCCGCAGTTGGAAATGACAATGCGCGAGAAGGAATAATCGTATGTGTGGAGCGTCTAATGAGTATGGGGATTCCATTGAACAATATTCTTATATATAATCTGACATATTTACTGTCTAACGGATATAAAAGGACATATTCGGATTATGTACGTAACATACCTGTACAGTTCCGTTTAATGAGTGCTCCAGAACTTAACCAATATGACATAATTGTTTTTTGTGGCGGAAATGCCCAAACACTTTTGAAGGAAATGAATAGGACGGGATTTTCTGATCCTTTAAAACAAGCAATAGAGAAAGGTTTAGTATATTTGGGAATCAGCGCTGGGAGTATGATTGCAGCAGGAAATTTTGTGGATGGTTTATCTTATTTATCCAATCCATTAATAGCACATGCTGAAAACGAATATCCCTGTGGTGAAATAGATAATGACGATCTGATTGAATTAGCCGATGGGCAAACAGTATTAATCAGAGGAGAAAGAAAGGAAATTATTTGCTAAATCCCAATTTTTCTCTATTAAAGCAGGCGCCGGTTTCCCGGTGCCTGCGCTTCATTTACCGTTCCACATAAGTCACGGTATTCTGTCTAAATCCATTCTCTTTACAAAAATCCCTGTATAATTCCTCCAGTTCCGTCAGGTTGAAACCATCCAGTTCCGTCTCATCTTCCTGTCCATCGGTATTGATAAAGCCGATCCGGTAAGTACCGCCTCCGGTTGTCACAATCTCTTTTCCAGCTTCTCTGATCGTCATACCCACTCTCCATTCTTCAGGCCGCTTTTGCCTGATTATTTTCATCAAACTCCAAACACATCTGGCCTACGGACTCCCAGGTTTCATAGGGTACGCCCAGATATTCCAGCACACTTCGCATCCCCAGGCCGCCTTTCTCCGTAGATTTCATACAGAACTCATACTGCTTTGGATAAGCTGTCTGCATCCGCTGGAACCGGTTCGGCTCTTTTTCTTCCGTCACTCCAAACCCGCAGAACATACAGCCGGTTCTTTGCTCCCCGCTCAGATGGTAAATTCCCTGCGCATCCTTTGTGATTTCTCCGTATACCGGGCAGATAGAGAACTCATAGGCTGATCCCTTTTCCGGGATGATCTTTTCTCCCATATGCTCATAAGCAAACCGGAGTACATCCTGTTTCGTCCAGGGACCCAGCGGCTGGCTTTTGATCATTCTGCCGTCATATACATTGCATCCGGTCTTCGCATACTGATGCGCCCGGCGGAAGGATTCATCCTGTGTTACTCCCACAAAAGGCTGTCTGCCAGTCTTTTTCACATACTGATTAAAGGGTTTCTCCTTCATGATCAGACAGCACTTTTCTGAAATATCATAGGGACCGTAAATGTATTTCTGCCACTTCTTTGGCAGCATACCGAATTTTCCTCTCTCGTCACCGTTCAGCAGGTAATTCCGATAACGGGGCGATAGCTTCCCATGCCGGAGTTTCCGGATCTTGCTTGCATTTTCTTTGCTGATGAGCGGATACCCTTCCTTCAGGATCACCTGCCGGAAATTCGTGGCAGGCCGTATCTCCTCATAAGCGCCATAGGCTTGAAAAGAACGGGCAAACTGGATGATTTCGGGGAACTCCAATCCGGTATTGCAGAAAACGGCAGGGATTTCACTTCCCAGCGTCATCCTGACCAGCGCCAGCAGCACGGTGGAATCCAGGCCGCCGCTGAAGCTGACATAGACCTGTCCATCCCAGTAATCATACCATTCCATGATCCGCCGCCTGGCCAACATCAGTTTTCCCTCATAGGGAAGATATTTCCGTTGTATATAGTATCCCTTATTCAACTTTAAATCCTTTTCCTGTATATACATTTTCTTCTCCTTTACGCTGCATTTTTTCATTTAATTTCCGGTAAAATGGGGCAGAGTAACTCCTCATACCGTTTATATCCGTGTATGTTAAGCGGTCCCTGCAAAGAAGTAATGATTGTCTGGAGTGCTTGTATCAACTCCTCCTCACTCCTGTCATCTTCTTTCCCTTCAATTTTCTCCCGTTCTTTCTCATATTCAGCTTCCAACATGATCTTTTCCTCCATAAAAATGACCGGCATAGTGTGTTCCTTTCCCATACCGGCGCAGCCTTCGGTTACGTTTCTTTGCTTCAATTTTCTATTTCCTCTACCAGTTTCCCATGGACAATATACCGATAATCCCGTCTGGAGCTGACGCAGGTGGATAGTGTCACCACCCGGTCTGTTTCCCCGACTTCCACACCGGTATCATATCCCGCATAGGAACGGATCTTCCTCAGAAAATCCAGAAAGTCTGTCTCTTCCGGAAACGCATAGGTGTAAGCCTCGCTCCCCACATACCCGGCATAACAGGAGAAGATCTGATATTTCAGCACCTTTCCCGGCACATACAGGTAAAAGTAAGGAGATGTTTCCCACAGAGCCTGATCCTGATAATGGGAGAGGGTTCCAAACATACTGCCGTTTTTCATATTGTGGCCGTATACAATGGTGTTCGGATCCGCAAAATCCGGCTGGTTATGCCAGTCCGCAAAGATACTGCCGCTGCTGTTGTACTCCCCGGTAAACAGATGATGCAGATAATAAGCATTATCGGTTCCCTGTACCACCGGATAACTGATGGATAGGCCGGGAATATCAATCCAGGCGATCACGTCCGGGTTCACAGCCTGCAGTCCTTCAAAGTCAATCTTCAAATATCCGTCCGGTTCTGCATCTGGTTCGCCCCCGTCTGGTTCCGGCTTATCCTCCGGCTCCTCCACAAATGAAGCAAGCTCTTCGTAGGTATCCTCGCCTTCCTGGTATTCTCCATAGATTCCTCTCAGTTTCCACGCAGAAAAAGCAAGAGCGCCGATGGCAAGCAGGATCCCTGCCAGAAACAGCAGCTTTTCTCCCTTTTTCATATGTCCACTCCCTTCTGTTTCTGCAAAGGGGCTGTCTGTGCAGCCCGCTTTGCGTAATAATAATCATCTATACCTTTGAGTTTTCCATTCCAGTTACCATCTGCATCCTGGTCCCAGACCATACGGCTGACCGGCAGGGACAGCTCCTGGCAGATCCCATAGACTTTTCCACAGGCGTTCTGGATGATCCGGCGCTTTTCCACCTTATACGGACAGTTTTCCGGCGTACCCTTTTCACTGCAGACCGAACATTTATGATAATGCTTATCACAGTCGGTTTTCAGTTTCTTGTCCATGTCAAACGCCTCAAAGAGAAATTTCATCTTTCTTCGCTGAAATTCCTCCAACACCGGGCGCAGGCTCCGGTACATATTCACACCTGCCAGGCAGATAAATGTATGCCCAGACAGATAATAAGCAATCGAGCCTTTCAGCCCGCCCTCTGTCAGATAGACGTTTTCCGCATCCAGATCTCCGATCACATGAACCGGGCTTCCGGAGGAAACACCGTGTGGATAGCCAGCACTGGAAAACCAGAGATATTTGTTGTTATCCCTGGGATGGTCCAGACGAATCTGACACGCCTGGATCTTTCCGTCCATGGACTCCACAGGAACCAGGAAGCCGGAGTTCTTCGTCTTGAAATTCATCGTCCAGCGTTCTTCCGTATCCCGGTAAAATCCCGGTACGCCTTCCAGCACGCAGCCGCTCTCCTGAAGTGTCTCTGCAATCTTATGCAGCCCGTACATCGGAACACTCCGGTAGCGTCGCTCTTTTATCTGTTCGATTGTAAGGCCACGGGAGATCAGGTTTTCCCTATGTATACTATAAAGGGGAAGCTGATCCAATAATTCCGTATAGGTACGGTGTCGTTCATCCAGTGACGCTAGGTTCGACTGCACGGGTTCTTCCTTTTCTTCCTGTACCCTTGTCTGACGCACCTGCCGGTATTCTCCCCGATTAAGAGCTTCCCGGATCTCACGGTTTGCTTCAGAAAGTGTCAAATTATGCAGCTCGCCATAGAGACTTAGCATCCCGCCAGATTTATCACAGCGGTTGCACCGGAATACATTCTTTGCCGGATTAATGTTAAACCGCCCTTTGGTATCGCCGCAGAAGGGACAGTCATAGTAATTCCCCCGTCGCTTATGAAGCCTCAGAAGATGGACTACATCTAAAATGTCGTAATCAAACTCCGGTCCGTCATACATCCATGCCCGTCCTCCTTTCTCCCGCAGCCCTTTGACAGACTACGGGTATTGTGTATTACTTTATCCTGCAAGCGGCAACGCTTGGTTTAACAGCACCCTGGCTGCCGCCGGGATCAGGTTGTTATGCCCCCGGTAGCTGTTAGCGAAATAATCCAGGCTGGAAGGGCTCTCCACAGCCACTTGCCCCATAGATTTTCCGCCAAATTTTCCTTTGCCACCGATGACCACGGCTTTCGCCTGTTCATAGGTCATGCGCTTCACCAGCTCCTCCACAGGAAGGTTTCCATCCAGAGGAGTGTTCTTCACAGGTGCAGGCTGTCGCATCGGCTGTACAGACGCTCCCATCATATTTCCCTGCGCCTGTGCCTGATGATAAAATTGGTTCATCATGCTCTGGCTGGGGCTGGATTCTGCCGTACTTCCCGGATACACCATATTTCCTGCAGGCGTATTCCCTGCATAGTGATTCTGGCTATTGTAGCCCGGCTGTCCGGCAGAAACCGGCTGCCCTCCATAAGAGGGAGCACCTGCGGCAGCTTCCGGATACTGCATTGGTACGGGGATCCCCGCATCCACCTGCGCCGGATCGTTGCTTTCTCCTACGTCCGCAAACTGGACGCCATAACCCGCATCAGAGAGCGCACGTCCCACGGCGGCAGTCTCTGCCATCTCCAGGAACTTGTCTCCAAACTTTGGATCCTCTGAGCGGAATTTCATGGAAAACGCATTGGCAATGTAATTCTCCGGTGCATCCGTGTAGTTCAGATAGATCTTTGCCTCCGCCAGCGCCACGTTCTCATTAAACCAGACAATATGACTGGAGATCCGCCCCAAAGGATTCGCCAGACGGAACCAGAGTTTCCGGTATTTCACATCCAGATAAAGCTGGTCCTCCTGATCCTCCTGTTTGATCGTCCGGGCAAATTCCAGAGGTTCAAATCCCTCCACCCGGTTCAAAGCCGCCACTGCCTGATTTTTCTGATACAGTAATTCGTTCATACATCTGCTCCTTTCACAAACAGGGCAGGATATCCCTCTACATAAGGAATAGCCTGCCTTTCTTCATAAGTGGAAATTATTTTTATACCGCAAGCCGAAGCTGTTTCGGCTCACGCTCATTCAGGTATTGATAATAGTAACGGGTGATCCGCTCCCCAAGAGCTGTATTGCGCCTGCCGGCATCGTCCGTATGGACTGCCTGGCAGACTGCGTTCCATTGCCCCACCAGATACACCTTTTTCTTTGCACGGGTAATGCCTGTGTACAGGATATTCCGCTTCAGCATCATATAAAAGGCTCTCACCCAGGGGATGATGACAATATCGCACTCGGATCCCTGGGACTTGTGTATGGTAATGGCATTGGCGTGTTCGATCATCTCCAGATCTTCCGTCTCGTAGGTCACGACACGTCCATCCGGAAATTCGATCACCGTTTTTACGGTTCCTTCCTCATCCGTATAAAAATCCGTAATCCTTCCCAGGTCCCCATTGCTGGCCATCAACGTATTCTTGTTCTGAAGCACCTTATCCCCTTCCCGGTAGGTCTGTCCTCCTGCGGACAGTTCCTTTTTCCCAGGACTTGGCGGATTGATCAGGTCCTCCAGGCTCCGGTTCAGCTCGTTAGCGCCGTTTACCGTCTTTACCCGATAGGGTGTCAAAATCTGCACATGGTCCAGGCCGTTCCTTGCGGCCTCTTCCTGGTAAAGCTGGCGTACCATGGCTGCTGTCTCATCTGCCGAATTGCAGGAGATAAACTGGAAATCATCTCCAAACCCAAAATCCGTCCGGTTTGCCAACATTTTACGGGCATTTAAGTGGATGTTGCTGGTCTTTCCCTGGCGGAATACCAGATCCAGCACCGTCACAGGGATCAGCCCGCAGCCGATCAACTGTCGGAACACATCACCGGCCCCCACAGACGGGAGCTGATCCACGTCGCCTACCAGCAGGATACGGGAGGCAGGCTTTACCCTGCGGAAAAATTCATATCCCAAATGCATATCTACCATGGATACTTCATCCAGATTCAAAAAACCGGCTTCCAGGTATTCTACTGCGTCTTCATAATCGGCAAAGTCACCCAGAAGCCCCAGAGCCATGTGCATCGTTGAGGCGTACTCATGCCCGGTGCTTTCCGCCATCCGGCGTGCCGCACGCCCCGTAGGAGCCATGAGCTGTACCTGTGATCGGCAGACAATGGCATGGATATAAAGGATGATCTTTAACACGGTGGTCTTTCCGGTTCCAGGCCCGCCGGTAATAATGCTGATCTGGTTTCGGAACACCATGCGCACTGCCTGTTTCTGCTTCTCTGACAGGGTAATCGCCAGGGCAGTCTGGGCCTGCGCCAATTCCTTTTCGATGTCATACGCCTCGCCCTGATCCAACAAACGCCGGGCGATCATGGAAGCGGTCTGGTTTTCTTCCTCATACTGCTTCTTCACATACACCCGCTCGCCGTCTACCACAATGCTTTCCTGCATGACCAGCCGGTAGAGTACCCGCTGGATGTCTGTTTCTGTCACTGCCTGATGCGGGAGATCCTGGTTTAGCATGGCATATGCCCGCTGGATCAGCTCCGGGCGCTCCAGATACAGATGTCCCTCCTCCTTCATGGCAGACTCCATGAGATGGGAGAGGCAGCCTGAAATCCGCATGGGATCATTGAGCGCCTTGCAATTCTGCCGTCCAATGGCATCCACCGTTAAAAAGCCAAACCCTTTCACAGCACAGAGCCGATAAGGTCTGTGGCGGACAATCTCCACGGACTCATTGCGAAACCGCTGGAGGATCAGGTTCACCTTTTTAGGTGTTACCTTATAGGGTGCCAGGAACGTCATGAGTTCCCGGAACACCTTGTTCTTTCCGTAGGATTCCACGATCCCCTTCAGCTTTTTCTTGGAAATTCCTTTTACCTTCAGAAGCTCCTGGGGATGTTCCTCCATGATTTCCAGTGTGTTCAGGCCAAATTCTTTGTAAATGGCCTCTGCAACTTTTGCCCCTACACCCTTTACAGAGCCGCAGGAGAGGTAGCCTAAGATCCCCTCCTTCGTGCGCGGCACGATCTCCATGAAATTTTCCACCTGATACTGCAGGCCGTGGCTGGACTTTTCCCACTGTCCTTCCATCTCAATCTCGATCTGGTCAGACTGGGGCAGGTCAAAGCCTATGGCGATAAACCCGATCACTTTCTGGCCCTGTAAGTATTTGTCTCTGGCAGCAAGCGGTACAGAAGCATCCTTCGTCGTAAACACCGCAATGGTGTATCCATTCTCCTCATTCAGAAATATGGTTTTCCGGTATCTGCACCGCATATTCGATCTCCTTCCAATTTTTTATCTTCCGTAACTGAAACGGATCCCGGCCTCCTTTGAGCCAGTACACCTCCTTCCCGGTATCATGGGCATAACGGATTTCTCCTTCCATGCCGGAAGAAATCCTCTCTCCACAGATAATCAGCACATCACAGAAGTCTAAAAGCTGTTTCCCAATGGAAAGCGCCAGCTTCCGTTCCTCTGGTATGGTGTCATCCAGCATCAGTGGCAGATAGGCATGGGAGGCATATGTACGGCAGTGGAATACCTGGCTGACCGTATCCAGATACGCCTTCGCAAGCCCCATGTTAAACATTCGTTCTTCCCGGGTTTTTGCAGACAACGGAGAGCAGATATACGCTCTTTTTCCTTTTAACATCACGCCGCCTCCTTCTTTAACCGGAAGATCCGGTTTTCTGTTTCTGTAGCATACTCTTTGAAAATATCCGGATGCTGCATTTTCAGCTTTTCAAGATTTTCTTTCCCGATCATCGTCCTGCGTGTCGGGTTAAAGGTAATCTTGTAACGGTTGGTTCCGTCTTCCAGAAAGGCCTTGCATCCCTGTCCCATCAGCTCCACAAAGGGAACACTGATCGCACGCTGTTCTGCGTCAATTTCCTTCTTGCGCTTCTCCAAACGAGATTTTTCATCTGATAAAGCAAGATACTTTTCCAGGCTTCTGGAATCCAGCGTTGTGATCGGGATTTCCGGGATCGACTTATCAGCATAGCCGCTGTAACGGCGGATGCTGGCAAGCACCAGATCCGGTTTTCCCACCAACGGCGGTTCCACCTTCTTCTCTACAAATTCACGCCAGAAATATCCTTCCTGCTCGATGATATCCTGCTCTTCCATGAGATCACGCTCCAGAGAACGGTATACAAAGTCGTTCTCGTTATTTCCCCACAGACACGCAATAAATGCATGACTGATGTTCACCACCGACATATAGTGCCGCACCTGATAGACATAGTGCTCCGGGATTTTCCCGTCATCCCACTTCTCTTTGGCGTTATAATTACAGGTTTTGCACTCCAGTATGGCAAAGCTGCCATCCGGCATACGCACAAAGAAATCAATATCGGCAAGCATAAACGGGTAAAGCGGATGCCGGAACATGATCCGCACGGGAAACACCTCCAGGCCGGTTTTCTTAGAGAAAATCTCCGCTACCAGATCCTCCAGTCTGTGTCCAAATTCCTTGGCAACCCAGTTGGCTTCAAGTTCCTCAATCACCGGGGTAACGCCGATCTTGTCATAGTAAAGATCACGGCTGGTAACAAAAGGCGAGATTCCCATGATAGCGGCCACATCACTGCCTCCGATACCCAAACGGCGGAATGCGAGCCATTGCTCTCTGGAGAGGGTACTGATATCCACGACCTGTTCCGGTTCATAATCCATTTGTAACGTCTGTTTCATAAGCTCCTCCTTAACACTTAACGGCGCCATATACATCAAATTCCTTCCAGTCCATGGCAAGGGCCCTGGTCAGGTTTTCCTCCATCCGCAAAAGCTGGCTGCCGGTAAATCCCTGGCAGGCGGCATAGAAGGGTGCCTCGTTCATGGCATAGTAAAGGTCATGGGCCGTGCAGGCCTGTTCCCCGTTCTGTGCCACATACATCTCCACCACTTCATTACGGATCGCCGCCTTGATCTTCAGCTTTTTCATCAGTAACCTTAAGCAGTTCACCGGGTTATGGATCTCAATTTCCAGAAGCGCTGCCAGACGCTCTGTGGCATCCTTGTATCTTGCATATACTTCTTTCAAATTGTTGCGGTAATCCAGGATCGTGCTGTGGTTCCTGTGCGCCAGAGTGATCGGGCTTCCCAGACTGAGCGTATGGTTGTTCCCGTCTGTCAGCAGCATAGGATACAGATTGACACCGCTGGCTGCGACATCAGAAGTGGTCAGGCGCAGCGCCGGTGTAATATTCTTTCTGCTTACTCCGTACCGGTCCAGCGCATCCCTGTAGGTGTCCAGAAGCTCCTGGTTCCCGGAAAGCGTCCACATGGCACTCATGACGGAATGGTCATAGGTTCCGGAGCCTTCCAGATAAGCGCTTCCCTTGAAATTCGTGTGCAGATATTCGCTGGTCATCTCAAAGATTGCTTTCATGTCCAGTACGCTGTAATCATGGGCGTCTCCCCCGTGGACTGCAGAGACTTTTCCATCCGCAATCTTGATGAGGCATTCCCCTTTCGCTGCTTTCAGGCAGCAATTCACAACCTTTGCATAAGTTGCCAGATCCAGCTTTCGCAGGCCGTCCCCGCCGATACCGGCACGTCCTAAGATTGTCTGGATTGCACAGTTCCGGACCGGATATGCCTCGCCTCGTACCTTCAGTACAAGCCGGGTGTGCTTTTCCGTATCCTTCAGGATTTCCTCCATCTCTGCGTCTCCGTTATCCAGATTGTCCGCCTCTTTTTCAAGCGGCACCAGCCGGAGGGCCCGGATGGGCTTGCGGATCCACTCTGAGGCTTTCCCTCTTCTTGAAAGAAAATCAAGCATCTCCTCTGCCGTGGCAAATGTCTTTTCAAAACCATCTGCGTAAACCATTGTTTCATTCATTGTTTCTTCCACCTTTCTTTAAAATAATTATCCATAAACAGCCGAAGCTGATTGTGGCAGGCCACATACATACACAAAAATCCGGCAGAAACATTTTCTTCCGGATAAACGGCAACAAAAAAGGATGAGCAGAGAAACCTCTTGTTTTCTCCATTCATCCTTTTCCAATCTGGTTCTTCACCGATAAAACAAAAAAAGTGCCACACAGCCATTTCAGGCATACGGTGACACTTCACTACAAACATAAACAACTTATGCCGGGAAAAGCTCCTGCTTTTCCTCTTCATGTACGGGATTTCTCAAAATCCCAAAACATGATCCCCCGCCGGGGAACGCATAAAAAAGAACTATATCAGTATAGTAGCACAGGATATAGGTGCTGTCAATTTGTTTTATACTATATATGGTATGCAATAACGGTATAAATATCCTATTTTGTGGTTTTTGTTTCCTCCTCGCTGACAAACGTGATCTGTCTTGCCATAAATTCCTCACAGCTTGTCAGAGTTTTTCCATGCTTCTTCAGTTCCTCACTGGCATTTTGATTACATCGTTCTTCAAAGATACATCCCTCACAGTTGTTTGCCAGCGCCCTGCGGACCCATTTCAATTCTTCCTGCGTACCTATGATTTTCATTAAAAACACCTCATTAACATCATACCCTAAAACAGCGCTTCTATCACATTTTTTTGCAATCAGGTATATAGCAGTAAATTCTGGTTATATTCCGTAATATAAGCATTTATATAGTGAATAACTCTATTTTATTCCGTAATTTGCCGGAAGTAAATAGTTTAAAATCGAAGGAAGATGTAGGAAGAGAGGTGGATGACATGGAGAAAAAATTTATCGGTGACAGGATTACCGAACTGCGGATAAAAAAGAATGTATCCGAATATCAGATGAGCCTGGATCTCGGCAAAAACAAAAGTTACATCCAGTCCATTTCTTCCGGGCGCTCCCTGCCTACCATGGAGAACTTCCTGGAAATCTGCGAATATCTGGAAGTAACTCCCTGCCAGTTCTTCGATACAGCTCTTCACAATCTTCCTCTATACGAAAAAGCGGCTGACTTATTAAAGCAGCTCGACGATGAGGATATGATCGCTGTAATCAGTATACTACATCGGCTCGCTGCCAGACATAAATAATTTTCAGAGGCTGTCCACACGGACAGCTTTTTTTCTATTTTTTTACACATTCTGCATTTTCTCCGCTATTTTCCTTACAAATGGCAAAGTCCATAAAGTACCTTGAAAATTTCATACACTCCCGGAAGAGGGATACGGGTGCCTGCAGATAGTGCAGCATGATGCGTGCCTGCAGGCTTTAAGATTGCATAGCAACGCCGAAGACGCGGCTTGAGAAGGCGCAGGAACTGGCTTCTGGAAGAGAAACATTAAATAATGATCATCAGGGAGGTATCAATACGAAAAAATCTGAGACATACGCATCCGTGTTTAAAAACTATCCGGATGTCGTTACTGTAGAACAAATGAGTGAAATGTTAGGTATCAGCACGAAGACTGCCTATAAACTTTTGAAAGAGAATAAAATCAAACATTTTATGATCGGCAGGATTTATAAGATACCGAAATATTACATTCTTACATATCTGGAAATTCTTGACCAGAAAAACAGCAACCCGTGAATTCTGCAACAGGTACTGCCAATTTTGTGCCAGAGTGGTATAATATCAATGCCAATATGTGAAAGTTGACTGTTACCCTGTAAAGGAGGTTTGATTAATGGTAGCAGGTCATCTTCGAAAACAGAATGGCATTTACCAGATGATATTATGTTACAAGGACACAAATAATAAGCGATGCAGCAAGTCTATCAGCACCGGGCTTCCGATAAAAGGAAATAAAACAAAAGCGGAAGCGCTTCTGGAGCAGACAAGGAAAGAATTTATACCGCCGATATGGAACAAGGATACATATGTCCATATATATATTTCTCAATGGCTGAAATTTGCTCCACTTGAGGCGATTGAATTTTCCCAGTACAAGCTGCACATTGCTCAGTGGATCGTACCGTATTTTAAAGAGCAGGTCCTCACTATTGAGCAACTTTCCGTACAGGATTTGGAACAATACTTTTTATTTCTCAGAAAAGCAGATAATCCGCAAATGGCAAGTACCCGGCAGCTTATTTCTACCAGCCACCATATTTTACTGATGGCTTTCAGCCATGCAGTCAACTGCGGTTGGATCGAGCAAAACCCATTAACTTCGATTAATCCGGAGACTGGGAAGGGAGAAATCCTGTTTGCAGATTTTATTTTGAAATGGCTGACAGTTGTCAAGTACCAGGTGCAGGATACAACCTATGCCGGATACCGCACTAATGTAGTAAAAAGAATTGAGCCATATTTCCGTGAGAAAGGCTACACGTTAAATGAGCTTTCAGACAATCCGGAGTACATTCAGGAATATTATACCTATGAGCTGGAAAAACGGCATGTAAAGCCAAATACCGTCATCAGACGCCATGCTAATATCCACAGCAGCCTTGAGTATGCAGTCCAACTGAAACTGCTGAAGGATAATCCTGCTAATCGGGTAAGCAGACCGGAAGAAAATACTTACGAGGCAAAATATTACTCGGTGGAAGAAATGATGCAGTTATTTAAAGCTGCACATGGTGATCCGCTGGAAATATGCATCTTCTTGGCGGCATTTTACGGTATGCGTCGTAGTGAAGCATTAGGCGTCCGGTGGTCCAGCATTGATCTGGTAAACAAAACGATTACTGTGAACCATGTAGTCACAGATGTTTACATTGACGGACATTGCCAGCGTGTAATGAAAGATAGAACAAAATCGAAGTCAAGCACTCGTACACTGCCACTGGTTCCTCAATTTGAGCAAGCCTTGAAATATGTTTATCAGAAACAGCATTATGAGCAATATGTATGTGGTGATTCCTACTGCAAAGAATATCTGGATTACGTCAATAAGAATGAGACTGGCGAGCTTTTGAAACCAGGATACGTGTCAGATCATTTCCAGCTTATTTTAAAAAAGAATGGTCTGCGTAAAATTCGGTTTCATGATCTACGTCATAGTTGTGCTTCATTGCTGTATTCTGCTGGCGAAGACCTAAAGGCTATTCAAAAATGGTTAGGGCATAGCACAATTTCTACTACAGCGAATATTTATACGCATTTTGATTACAACAAGAAAATCAAGACGGCAAATGCAATGTCCGAAACCTTGCCGACAAATATTTTACCGGGCATTGAAGCTCACTAAAAAGAAAAAAGACTAAAACAGGATGTCTTAGTCTCTTTTACTTAATGCCGGTGGCCGGACTCGAACCGGCACGGAAATTACTCTCCGAAGGATTTTAAGTCCTTTGCGTCTGCCAATTCCGCCACACCGGCAAATATGTGTACATCTAATCCATGAAAACCACCTCAAAAAATGGAGGGATGTTTTGGAGGGATGCAAACACATTTGCAAAATATGAAGTTTTAAATTCCTTGATTTTTCAAGGAAAATCCGCCACAGCTTAACAATCCATCCACTGGATTTTAAGTCCTGTGCGTCTGCCAGTTCCGCCACTGTGGCATATTTCACACAGACGTGTGAATGGGGCCTATAGGGCTCGAACCTATGACCCTCTGCTTGTAAGGCAGATGCTCTCCCAGCTGAGCTAAGACCCCAAATAAATAACAATATTTAAATTAAAAAGCGACCCGGATGGGACTCGAACCCACGACCTCCGCCGTGACAGGGCGGCGCTCTAACCAACTGAGCCACCGGGCCATATTGTTTACCTTTATTAAAGTGGACCTTCAGGGACTCGAACCCGGGACCGATCGGTTATGAGCCGATTGCTCTAACCAGCTGAGCTAAAGGTCCACAATTTTAGTGTCCCCTTTAAAGGAACAAGCCAACGATCGGACTCGAACCGATAACCTGCTGATTACAAATCAGCTGCTCTGCCAATTGAGCCACGTTGGCGTTTTATTCTTAAGTTACAATTAACTTAAATGACTCCGACGGGAATCGAACCCGTGTTACCGCCGTGAAAGGGCGATGTCTTAACCGCTTGACCACGGAGCCATTCTTTCCTTATAAAGGAAAACTCCCCCTGTTGGACTTGAACCAACGACACTGCGGTTAACAGCCGCATGCTCTACCGACTGAGCTAAGGAGGAATATTCAAGATACTTCATGTACCTTCAAAACCACATATAAGTCCACTTCTTTGTCATCCTGCTTTTTCCTATCCACCATTCCTTGGTTATGCCCTCGACCTATTAGTAACAGTCAGCTCCATGTGTTACCACACTTCCACCTCTGCCCTATCTACCTCGTCGTCTTCAAGGGGTCTTA
>NZ_BSBO01000020.1:0-73103 GCF_027924685.1 Sellimonas catena | reverse complement strand
CTCCTTTGTATAGATGGTTTTTCGTCAATTCCATTATACCAAACGGGACAGGTTTATGCCTTTTTTATTGGCTGAAATATTGAATTTTCAAGGTTCAACACACCGTATTGGTGTGGGAAGTTTTAGTTAGTAATAGATGATGATATATCTTTGCTTCAGCTTATAAAAAATGCTTTGGAATACGACCATAGCATAACGACTTATACTGGATTGTCCAGCGTATCTATTCGAGAAATAAATAAACACGATTTATTGATACTTGATGTTATGATGCCAGAATTAGATGGATTTACTTTTTTGAAAGAAAAAAGGCGTGAAATCGACATACCTGTGTTATTTTTAACTGCCAAAAGTTTTGAGCAGGATTTAATAGAAGGTTTTTCCATAGGTGCAGATGACTATATTGTGAAGCCTTTTTCTGTTAAAGAGCTTCGATATCGAATAATGGCTCATATACGTAGAGAAAACAGAACAAAAAGTAATATGATTCATATTGGAAATATCTTTTGTGATTTTACAGTTAGAAAAATCTATGTAAATGAAGCAGAAATAAATATGACTTCAACAGAATATGAAATATGTTCTTTACTAATGCGTAATCCTAATCGTGTATTTACAAAAGATGAAATATACGAAAAACTTTTTGGATTTGACGGCATGGGGGACGCAGAAACGACAATAAGAGAAAGAATAAAAGAAATCAGAAAAAAATTTAAGATTTATGAAGAAGAACCGATAAAAACAGTTTGGGGAGTTGGGTATCAATGGGAAAAAAATCAATAATGCGAATGTTATTAACGCTTAGTATTTCTCAAATTTGTTATATGTTCATAGTAGTAATGATGTTTGGTCTAGGAGTTTTTTTTCTAGGAGAAACAGAAATTATCATTTCACCAAATGCAATATCTCAAAATGTTGAAATCATAAAAGAGGAAGCTCTTGATAACACACTTGAAGAAATGGACATACCTGCATATATTGAATATGCTAAACTTTCAGATAGTGGTAATTATATAAATGGTTCTATACAAGATGAAGAACTAATACAAGAAGTATGCGAAAAAGGAAAAATCAATCAATTGCGCTTTATGAATGGAACAACTTACGAACTTATTGGTAATTCATCTGAAAAGTGGGTTCTGGGATATAAGAGTGCTACCTCACAGTTTTCGAATGATTTTCTGAGAAGTGTTTTCCCAAGTGCCGATTTAACAATCATTAGTTGTTTTCTCATTGCAGTAATTACAGGATTTTTAGTTATTTTAAAAGTGTATAGAAATCGGTTAAGCAAAGAATTAAATAAGATAACGAATATACAAAACACAATTTTATCTGATGATAGAGAAATTTCTGAATTATCCAGTCCATTAAAAGAAGTAAATGATATTCTCATTATTTTGAGTGAAATGGAAAAGACAGTAAAAGAAAGTACAAAAAAACAGTTGAAACAAGCACAACTTTTAGAAAATAGTATTCAATCACTTACGCATGATATACAAACACCTGCTACTGTCGTATCTGGCAATTTAGAATTGCTAGAAGAAACAAATATGGATGTAAACCAAAAAGAATATGTTAAATATGCTCAAGACGGAATTTCTAAAATATCTGAATATGTGGAAGAATTAAAAACTCTTTCAAAATTGGAACAACCTAAAACAGAATATGTTCATTTTAATGAAAAATATGTAGATAATTTGATTTTACTTGCAAATCAAATAGCCCGTTTAAAAAACGTAACCGTTTCTGTAATACAAAAAGATTGGACAGATGATTTATTGATAGAGCCAAAAGATATTCAAAAGGCTTTTCAAAATATCATTTCAAATGCTGTTGGATTTTCTGAAAAATCTTCTCAAATAAAATTAAAGTTTATCAATAATAAATCGGAGTATATTGTAAGTGTAATTGATAATGGAAAAGGTTTTAGTAAGGAGAGTTTGGAAAAAGCAACTCAAAAATTTTATTCAGAAAATAAGGCGAGAAGTGGTTCTCATTATGGATTAGGACTTTCAATAGTCGAAAAAATAATGAATGAACATAGTGGATTTCTTCAAATTGAAAATTTAGAAGTTGATAATATAATTGTTGGAGCAAAAGTTTCTCTTATTTTTAAGCTTAAATAGAATGTTCATGGAAAAATTAAGTTAATTTGCTACCTGCGGAGCAGATCAGCAAACAAAAGCTAGTAGAACACTACTTAAAAGAAAAATGGGGAAAGCAAGAAGCTAGTTACTTCTTGTTCTCCCTGCTATTCAAGATACCGTCAATCGTACCTTGAATGATTTTTAATTCGTTATCACTCAATAAATCAAGAGAGGTTTCTATTTGACGACGAGCTGTACTTTTTGCTACTTTCTCCGTTGGATAGAAATATTCATCAACTGATATATTGAACATGGTAACTAAATCATGGAATAATTGAAAACTTGGGTGTGAACCAACATTTTCAATATCTGCGATATGACGTTCTCCATAGAATACCTTATCGCCTAAATCATTACGAGAAAGTCCCGCTTTCTCACGGGCTTCTCTGATTGCCAGCCCTAGCGGTCTGAAATCAAAAGTATGTGTTTCTTTTGTTTTTCTCATTTTAAATCACCTAACATGAGTTTATACTTCATGCTGTATATTTAGAATGTGTTAAAATTGCATATATCATGCAGTAATAATTCAAAAGCTGTTATCGTGTGCGGTAAATAAAAAAAACCGTTCCTAGATAATATACTTTTGTGCGTCTTGAAAAATAACGGGACGGTTTTGGATATAACCAGAACTGTCCTTTTTTTCTTAGGGATAAATACGGTATAGCTCTGGTTAAAGGGGGCTATACCATGATTGCATACGGAAGAACGTTCTGCCGTTCTCAACTGGATAAATATTTCAGTCCACTATTACAATCATTATACCTTTTATATGAGTTAAAAATTCATATCAATAGAATTTATAAAACAGTCCGTTTGTGTAATTATACATTATCGGGCTGTTTTTGTTTTTTTAAAAAATTTTTTTGAAAATCTTGGTAGCTTGCCACCTCTTTGGGTAGTTAGGGTGCGGAAAGGGGGAAATAAACAAAAGTTTATTTCAATCCAGCACGGAAAGGAGGTGAGCAAATGAAAACATCTTCTTTCAAACAAGCCATTGAAGCACAGTTTGATTGCCTTTCAAAAAAAGTAATTAAACGCGCAGTAAAGAAAGGCTACCGTGATATGAAAAGGCGTGAAAAACACGAATGTTTATTTTCGGATATTCCAGATTATGAACAATCACGTTTTGGAGAATTGGATAAATACGAAAGTGATTATACTGTATTCAATATCTTAGGCATTGAAGTCTGGGTTGAGGACGACCAGTTAAGCGAAGCCCTTAAAACATTGACAGAGAAGAAACGCAACATTATTTTGTTGTCCTACTTTATGGATATGTCGGATAGTGAAATCAGCGAATTTATTAAAATTCCCCGTTCTAACGTCCAGTATCACAGAACAAAAACACTTGAAGCAATGAGAAAAATTATGGAGGAACGCAAATGAAGAAATACGAACATCTGCCTTTTGAGATTATTTTATCAGCAACAGAGAGCGACCCAGAAGCGATTGAAACCGTTATGAAATTTTATGACGGTTACATTTCAAAACTGTGCCTGCGTAAATTGTATGATGAATACGGTAATGTTTGCATGGTTGTGGACGCCGATTTAAAAAACAGAGTTCAGACAGCATTACTTGATATGCTGATGAATTTTGAAATTGTAGTGATGTAGTACATACAAGTGAAGTCTGGCACGTCCCCCCTTTCCTGCCACTTCACTTGTCACTTTATTAAAATCAAAATCTGAAAGTTGATTTTAATAGGCTGAATAGCCGATAGCTCTTTGACAACTGAATAAAGCAGACAGATACGTTTGTGAGATAGCGAGCCACGGGGACTGTACGCCACGACCTTTTCAAAAGAAAGCGAGCGACCCACGCAGTGATCCGAGAGCGACTGTTGGAAAAGTCGTTTTGCCACGACCTATCCTCACAGAATAATGATACGTCCGCATGGTGCGGTTCTGCCCACAAGAATGGGAATAGTTGAGATACTAACGGAGCTTTCCAAAGCCGTCTGTCTGCTTATGTAACTTATAAATAGACACACAGTAAAGGGGGTGTTACATTATGTTAAATACTGATGTGTTAAATGATGTGATGTTCCAGCGAGGTAAGGTGTTGGAATATGAATAAAACGAAGATAAGAGCAACGGAACAGCCGATTGCTGTTGATATAGAGGGACTGTCTGCTATGTTATCTTGTGGTCGTGCTACTGCAAGAAAGATTGGTGAGCAGGCAGGAGCAAAAATTGTGATAGGTCGCAGGGTTCTTTATTCCATAGAAAAAGTCAAGAAATACTTGTTATATTTGGAAGAATAGAGCGATTTTCTATTTATGTTCTCTGGCGTGTGTAGTATAATAAGAAAGGACAAAGCACGCTGTGAGAACAAGAAAAGAGGCTTTTTCAGAAAGGAATGGTTCTCATGGCAATTAGTAGAAAAGACCCAAAAGGAAGAAAATTAAGAGAGGGCGAAAACTGGCGTAATGATGGAAGATACAGCTATCGTTATACAGATGTAAGAACAGGCAAGAGATTGACAGTCTATGCACAAGATTTACCAGAGCTTCGGGAAAAAGAGAAGCAGATTGCAAAGGATATGGAAGATAATATATTGACAGACGGAGCAATCAAAAAAATGACGCTTAACACGTTGTTTGAGCGTTATATGGCAACTCGTGAGCTGGCTGATACTACAAGAGTTAGTTATGTTCGTGCTTGGGAAAACAGAGTAAAAGACGAGATTGGAAATATTAAAGTTGTTCAGCTTTTACCCTCACATATTAAAGCGTATTATGCGAAGCTTTCCAAAGCTGGATATGCTTATTCTACAATCAAGTATATTCATAACCTGCTTTATCCTGCATTAGAAATGGCTGTTGATGATGATATTATCCGAAAGAACCCTGCAAAAAGTTCCATTAGCGATTATGGAAAACCAGCAGAGGAAAAAGAAGCCTTAACAGTTTCTCAACAAGAAAAGTTTATGGAGTTTGTAAAACAGAGCAATGTCTATAACACATATTATCCTATGTTTACCATAATGATTGGTACGGGGTTAAGGTGTGGGGAGCTTATTGGTCTTACATGGAAAGATATAAACATCAAGGCAAAAACGGTTAATGTAGACCACCAGCTCATTTATAAGAATTTAGGCGACGGTTGCAAGTTCCATATCTCAACACCAAAAACGGAGTCGGGTATTCGTATTATACCTATGACACAAGAAGTTGCAAAAGCCTTTGAGGAACAAAGGAAAATCAATTTCATGCTTGCAAAGGATAAGAGCATTGAGGTGGACGGGTATTCGGGGTTTGTCTTTACAGCGAAATCGGGCAGACCGCTTATGCCGAATGGCGTAAATAGTGTTTTATATAACATTGTAGACGCATATAACAAAACCGAAGTAGAGAGAGCAAAAAAAGAGCATAGGAAAGCAGAACTGTTACCAAAGTTTTCAGCTCATGTAATGCGTCACACAGCTTGTACCAGAATGGCAGAGTGCCGTATGGACGTAAAAGTTCTTCAATATATTATGGGACACGCTCATATAGATGTAACAATGGAAGTGTACAATCATATTGGAGAGCTGACAAGGATTGAAAATGAGATTGCAAGACTAGATAGTATGGTGTTAAATGCTTGACACCACAAAAAGAAAAATTGGTGTCAAATTGGTGTCAAAACAGAAAAAATCACAATTTCAAAAGAAATAAGATACTGCAAACCATTGATTTTAAAGGGTTTGCAAAAAAATAACAAAAATATTAGCACTCAACTATTGACAGTGCTAATAAAAAATGCTATTGTTATATCGTCGATAGAACAGACAAACAGAAACTGGAAATAGATTAAGAGAATTATTCGTAAGGAGGAAGAAAGGTATGAATATTAACAAATTCACACAAAATTCTATGCTTGCGGTACAGGGATGCGAGAAGATCGCAGATGATTACGGAAATCAGGAGATCGAGCAGGAGCATCTGCTTTATTCCCTGCTGACACAGGATGGGAGCCTGATTCTGAAGCTGATGGAAAAGCTCGGGATTCAGAAAGAACTGCTGATTGAGCGTGTAGAGCAGTCGCTCAGGAAGCGTCCGAAGGTACAGGGCGGACAGCTCTATATCGGTCAGAATCTGAACAAGGTGCTGATCCATGCGGAGGATGAGGCAAAGCAGATGGGGGACGAATATGTTTCAGTAGAGCATATTTTCCTGGCACTTCTGAAGTACGCAAACCGTGAGGTAAAAGAGATTTTTAAAGAGTTCAGCATCAATCGGGAGAATTTCCTGCGGGTGCTTTCCGAAGTCAGAGGAAACCAGAGAGTAACAAGTGACAATCCGGAAGCGACCTATGATACGCTGAACAAATACGGGTATGATCTGGTGGAACGAGCCAGAGAGCAGAAACTGGATCCGGTCATCGGACGTGACGCCGAGATCCGGAATGTAGTCCGGATTCTTTCCCGTAAAACGAAGAATAACCCGGTGCTCATCGGTGAGCCGGGTGTCGGAAAGACCGCAGTTGTCGAAGGACTGGCACAGCGGATCGTCCGGGGCGATGTTCCGGAAGGACTGAAAAATAAGCAGCTGTTTGCACTGGATATGGGTGCGCTGGTAGCAGGAGCAAAATACAGAGGTGAATTTGAGGAACGTTTAAAAGCGGTTCTCGAGGAAGTCAAAAACAGCGACGGAGAGATCATTCTCTTCATCGATGAGCTGCACACGATCGTGGGAGCAGGAAAGACGGAAGGCTCCATGGATGCCGGCAATATGTTAAAGCCGATGCTGGCAAGAGGCGAGCTTCACTGTATCGGAGCCACCACGCTGGATGAATATCGGGAGTACATTGAAAAAGACGCTGCTCTGGAGCGGCGGTTCCAGCCGGTAATGGTAGATGAGCCGACAGTGGAGGATGCCATTTCCATTCTTCGTGGACTGAAAGAGCGGTATGAAGTCTTCCATGGTGTAAAGATTACAGACAGTGCCCTGGTAGCGGCGGCAACCTTGTCAAACCGTTACATCTCCGACCGTTTCCTGCCGGACAAGGCGATCGACCTGGTGGATGAGGCATGTGCATTGATCAAGACGGAGCTGGATTCCATGCCGACCGAGCTTGACGAGCTTAGAAGAAGGACGATGCAGCTGGAGATCGAGGAAGCAGCTCTTAAGAAAGAAGACGACCGGTTAAGTCAGGAGCGTCTTGTAAAACTGCAGCAGGAGCTGGCGGAAAACAGAGAAGAATTTGCCAAACAGAAAGCCCAGTGGGATAATGAAAAATCATCTCTGGAGCGGGTACACCGTCTCCGTGAAGAGATTGAAAGTGTCAACCAGGAGATTCAGAAAGCACAGAGCAGCTACGATCTGGAGAAGGCGGCAGAGCTTCAGTACGGCCGTCTCCCGCAGCTGAAAAAACAGCTGGAGGAAGAAGAAGCAAAGGTCAAAGATGAAGACATGTCTCTGGTACACGAAAGTGTGACAGAAGAAGAAATTGCGAAGATTGTTTCCAGATGGACCGGAATTCCGGTAGCCAAGTTAAATGAAAGTGAGCGGAGCAAGACTCTTCACCTGGATGAGCAGCTTCATAAACGGGTGATCGGACAGGACGAAGGTGTTACCAAAGTGACAGAAGCTATCATCCGTTCCAAAGCGGGTATCAAAGACCCGACAAAGCCGATCGGATCCTTCCTGTTCCTTGGACCTACCGGAGTCGGAAAGACGGAGCTTGCCAAGGCACTGGCGGAAAGCCTGTTTGACGATGAAAAGAACATGGTTCGTATTGATATGAGTGAGTATATGGAGAAATATTCCGTGTCCCGACTGATCGGAGCACCTCCGGGATATGTCGGATATGACGAAGGCGGACAGCTCACAGAGGCAGTCCGGAGAAAACCGTATTCGGTTGTCCTATTTGATGAGGTGGAAAAGGCACATCCGGATGTATTCAACGTCCTCCTGCAGGTACTGGATGACGGGCGGATCACGGACTCTCAGGGACGGACGGTAGACTTTAAGAATACCATCCTGATCATGACATCCAATATCGGTTCTGTCCACCTGCTGGAAGGAATCGATGAGAACGGAAACATCCGCCCGGAAAATGAAGAGCTTGTTATGAACGAACTGAAAGCGCATTTCCGTCCGGAATTTCTGAACCGTCTGGATGAGATCATCATGTTCCGTCCGCTGACGAAAGAAAACATTACCGGAATTGTTGATCTGCTTGTCAAAGATGTCAATAAACGTCTAGCAGACCGGGATCTGCACATTGAACTGACAAAGGATGCCAAGAAGCACATTGTCGAGGGCGGCTACGATCCGATGTACGGCGCAAGACCGCTGAAACGGTATCTGCAGAAATATGTGGAAACCCTTGCAGCCAAGCTGATCCTGGAAGGAAATGTCGGATCCGGCGATACGATCATTATCGATGAAAAGGACGGAGAACTGATTGCCAGCACCGGCGGACGGGTGCCGATGGAATATCAGGAAACAGAATAATAAAAGAAACCGGGTAGTACTCATAGAGCACTGCCCTGTTTTTTTGCTTTTTTATAGAAAATATCTATTAGAGCAGAAGACATATTTATGATACTTTAAAATAGATACTTAGAAAGCGAGTACGGGAAACGATGATACAGGATTACATGTGCAGACCGGAAGCATCGGATCAGGGGATTACCGGTCTGATCCGGGAATACGATCTTCCGGTTCCGGAAATATATAAAAAGAGAGAACAGATGATCAAAGCTGCAGTGCTGGAAAGAGAGAAACGGAAGAAACCATTCTGTACGTTGCCTTTTGACCATACGCTGGAGGCAGAGAATATGGGCGGGAACATCCGTTATGGAAATGAGAAAGCAGGACCGAGGGCGGCTGCCCCGGTCTGCAGTTCTTTGGAGGAACTTTCTTTTCTCTCCCGGATGGATCCGGAAAGCGGTAGAATGGCAGAAACACTGGCGGCGTGCCGAATGCTCAGAGAGCAGGGAGAGGAAGTGGTATTTCAGATGTCCGGACCTTACACGATCTGGAATACGCTGATTGAACTGAAACAGGTCTTTAAGGCCGTCAGAAAAACACCGGAACAGGTGGAAGCGCTGTTTCAGAAGCTGGAGGAGGATCTGCTCGGCCTGCTTCTGGAAGTGAAGAAAAACGGTGTACGGATGGTCAGTTACGCAGATTCCGCAGGAGGGCTTTCTATTCTTGGCCCCCGTATGTTAGAATGGACAACAGACGTGTTTACGGCACCATTTCTGCGAAAAGCAGAGCACATCCTTGGACAGGAGATGGTGATGATTCTTTGTCCGAAGACAGCCTGTGCGCTGGAAGACACTGGATCTGCGGTGAGAGAGGAGATTGCCCTGCCGGAAGAGATGACGTATCAGAAAGCCTGCATCTATGCAGCAGGGAAAGCCCGGTTTCCGGCTCAGATGTGTATCAATGGCGGCGGGAGCGTGCTGAAAAACAAAACATTACAGGTGATCAGGCTTTGCCGGAATGAAATAGAGGAGTAATAGCGAAGACGCCGGGAGGCGAAAAGGAGGAACAACATGAGTTCAAAGGAAGAATTATTAAAACGGATGTCCGACGGCGTGGTGGACATGGAAGAAGATGATGTGGCTGAGGCCGCGCAGGAATTTATCGATGCGGGATACCCGGCACTGGAAGGAATCATGGACGGGCTGATTGACGGCATGAACCGGACAAGCGTTCTGTTTGAAGAGGAAGAGTATTTCGTGACCGATGTTCTGCTCTGCTCGGACGCCATGTACGCAGGATTAAACGTATTAAAACCGCATCTCCCGGAGGAAGACCCGGAGAGCAAAAAGAAAGCGGTGATCGGTGTTGTAGAAGGAGATACCCACGATATTGGAAAAAATCTGGTTAAGATTATGATGGAGACGGCCGGTTTTGAGATGGTGGATCTTGGAAGAGACGTGCCGCTCCAGAAGTTTGTGGATACAGCAAAGGAGACCCGCGCGGATCTGGTCTGCCTGTCCACGCTGATGACAACGACCATGAGCGGAATGAAGACAGTTATTGATCTGCTCAAAGAGGCCGGTATCCGGGATGAGGTCAAAGTAATGATCGGAGGGGGACCGGTATCCAAGAACTTCGCGGATAAAATCGGTGCCGACGGCTATTCGCAGAATGCAGTGGAGGCAGTGCGCCTTGCGAAAAGTCTGCTCAACATCGCATAACAGAAAGAAGAGGGAAAAGAAATGCTGACACCAAAAGAACGACTGAAAACGGTACTTTCCGGAAAGAAGGCGGACCGTACGCCGTGTATCTGCCCGGGCGGTATGATGAATATGATTACCGAAGAGCTGATGAAAACGGTTCAGATCTATCTGCCGCAGGCGCATACAGATGCCAGGATGATGGCGGGTCTTGCAAAGGCGGTCTACGAACAGGGATGCTTTGAAAATTACGGCGTGCCGTTCTGTATGACGATTGAGGCGGAGGAGATGGGCGCCGGGGTGGATATGGGATCCAGTGCCTACGAGCCGCATGTGACAGAATACGTGATCGGGACAGTGAGTGACTGGGAAAAGCTCCCAAAACTCGATGTGACGAAAGGAAGGGCAAAGGTAGTTCTGGATGCTCTGGGGATTCTGAAAGAAGAGGGAGACGCTGTGCCGATCGTAGGAAATCTCACCGGTCCGGTCAGTACGGCAAGCTCGGTGATGGAGCCGGTCGTCTTTTATAAAGAACTTCGGAAAAAGAACGCGGACGCACATGCGTTTATGCAGTTTGTGACAGACCAGCTGATCCGGTTCGGGCAGGCACAGATTGAAGCGGGGGCGGACGTGATTGCCATTTCCGACCCAAGCGCAACCGGGGAAATTCTGGGGCCAAAATATTTTCGGGAATTTACAGTCCGGTACGTGAACCAGATTGTAGATGCTATGAAAGAGGCAGGAGCGCAGACAATTGTGCATATCTGCGGCCACATGAATCCGGTTTACAAGGAGGTAGACAAAATCCACAGTGATGCCCTGAGCTTTGATTCCGTTGTACCGATGAAAGAAGCAAGAGAAGAGCTGAAAGACCGGACACTGATGGGAAATGTCAGCACCTACACGCTGGAATTCGGGGATCCGGACAAGGTGGAGACACTGGCGAAAAACTGTGTCAAAAACGGATCTGACATCATTGCACCGGCATGCGGACTGGGAATGCACTCACCCCTTGTCAACATCCGCGCCATCCTCCAGGCGGTGAGAGAGGAGGAGAATCATGCCTGAAATCAGAGTAAAAGGAAGCGAAAAAGCCATTCTTTGTGAGAACGGAGCCAATCTGTTACAGACCCTCTTAAAGGAGGGCTTTTTTGTGGACAATCCATGCAACGGAAACGGAACATGTGGAAAGTGTAAAGTCAGAATCCTTTCCGGAGACGAGCCTGGCATCCGGCTTTCCTGCCTGGTAGAGGTGACGGAAGATCTGGAGGTGGAGCTTCTTGGAACAGAAAAGGAAGGAAAGGTGCTCACTTCCGGCTATGTTCCGGAATTTGAAAAGGAATTCCGGGAGGGATACGGAATTGCGGTGGATATCGGTACGACAACGGCGGCGTTGGATCTGGTGAGACTCTCCGATGGAGAAGTACTGGGCCAGGCGTCCATGCTGAATGCCCAGAAGCAGTTTGGCCAGGACGTGCTGACACGGATCACCTATGAGTACGACCACCCGGATACCGGGATTGCGGACCTTCAGCGGGCAGTCGTGGAGTCTTTGAATGAAGAGATCCGGCAGCTCTGCGAAAAAGCCGGTATCGAAAAAGAGGAGATCCGGGAGATAGATGTGGCGGCAAACTGTACGATGATGCACATGCTGCTTGGAGTAGATGCAAGATCCATCGGACGCGCGCCGTACCGGCCGGAATTTACAAAAGCACAGAAATTAAAGGCGGCCGGGATCGGCCTGTGGGCAGGGGAAGAGACCATGCTCTACTGCCTGCCGTCGGTTTCTGCCTATATCGGTGCGGATATCGTGGCAGGCGTGCGGGTCTGCGGCCTGCATGAGGAAACGGAGAAGGTGCTTTTTATCGATATCGGCACGAACGGAGAGATTGTCCTTGCAGGCGGAGGACATCTGCTCAGCTGTTCCTGCGCGGCGGGGCCTGCGCTGGAAGGAATGAATATCAGCTGCGGAATGAGGGCGGCGGACGGAGCGGTGGAGGATGTCCGGATCACCGAAGACGGAATCCGGCTTACTACAATCGGAGACGGAGAGCCGGAAGGACTTTGCGGAAGCGGAATCCTGGCAGCGGTCAAAGAGCTTCTCCGTACCGGACTTGTCAAAAAGACCGGAGTTTTTGTCAAAAAGGATGCTCTGGATCCGGAAGATTACCGCTATGATCTGATCCGTCTGAACGGTACCAAACGGGAGCTGATTCTTGATGACGAACGGGATCTGTTCATCACACAGGGGGATGTCCGGCAGGTACAGCTTGCAAAAGGAGCGATTCTCTCCGGATTTACCGCCCTTTTGAAAAAGGCGGGGATCGAGATGAAGGAACTGCAAAAAGTACTGATTGCCGGGCAGTTCGGAGCCCATCTTCCGGCAGAGTTCCTCACCGGTGTGGGAATCCTGCCAGAAGAGGTGGAGGACCGCCTTGTCTATGTGGGCAATTCTTCCAAGACCGGAGCCTACATGACACTGATGTCAGAGACGATGAAGCAGGAGATGGAAGCACTGGCGGAGAAAATCGAATATATGGAACTTGCCGAGACAGAAAATTACGAACGGATTTTTACGGAAAGCATGATCTTTCCGGGAAACTGACGGAGGTGAAAAGCAGATGAAAGCAGAACCGAATAGACGGGATCAGATGACACCCCATGAAAGAAGGCTTGCCATGGAGAAAGGGGAAAGGACAGACCGGATTCCGGTGATTCCTTTTATCGGAGAAATTTCCGGCCGCCTGACAAGGACATCGAGCCGGGAGTACTGGCACGATGCCGGGAAAATGGTGGAGGCGGAGATTGCGGCCTTTAACCGGCTGGGACACGACGAACTCAGCCTCGGCCCGAATACGTGCGGGATTCTGGAGGCCCTTGGAGGGAACGTTGTCTACCCGGAGGAGGGAATGCCTTACTTTGAAGGAAGATATCTGACAGACTACCGGATGCTGGATGGGATGGAGCCGGTACGACCGGAACAGTCGAAGCGTCTGCTGTTTTTCCGGGAGGCGCTGGAACGGATGAAAAAGGCGGCGGACGGAGTCGTGGATGTGGCCCCGAGTATCGGCGGCCCGTTTACGATTGCTGCCAATTTACGAGGCGTGGAATATTTTCTTCGTGATCTGAGAAAGGAGCCGGAACAGGTGAAGCGTCTGCTGCGCCTTGTGACCGATTCTATGAAGAACTGCGTGGATATGATCGCGCCTTATGCAGACGGTCTTCGGATGGCAGATCCGGTGGCATCCCCGGCGCTGATCTCTCCGAAATATTTCCGGGAGCTGGTTTATCCTTATCTTGTGGAGATCATGGAGTATGCCGACGGGAAAATCGGGCAAAAGCCGTCCCTTCACATCTGCGGAAATACGAGAAAAGTATGGGATTATTTCCGGGAGATGCCGATCCGTGCCATCAGTCTTGACAACATTATGGATCTGGAAGAAGCAAAACAGGAACTGGGCGGCCGGATGACGATTGTAGGAAATATCCCTCCGGTGGAATGTCTCCTGCATGGCTCGGAAGAGGAACTTCGCAAAGAAATCCGGGAAGAGGTACAAAAAGCAGCGGGAAGTCCGAAAGGATATATCAGTGCCAGCGGATGCGATGTGCCGTACCAGACTGATTTTGCCATGCTGGATAGCTGGATGGATGAAATCCGTAAGATTTCCGGCTTATAGAAAATGCCTATGTCCATATAGACATTATTGATTTGTGGAAATAACAAACTGCGTGATATCATAAACGATGATATATATTGTAACTTTTTATAAGATACAGGAGGAGAGAACATGAAAAAGAAATTAGTGAGTGTACTGCTTTGTACAGCCATGGTCACAGGACTTCTCGCAGGATGCGGAGGGGGATCCGATGATAAGGGCGGAAGCAGCGACGGAGGAAAAGAGACGATCACCATGTGGTGCCCTCCGCTTGATGACAACATGCTGGAAAACTGGGAGCCGCTTTTAGAAGACTTCAAAGAGGAAAATAACTGTGAAATCGATATCCAGATTCAGCCTTGGGAAAACTATGAAGAAAAATGGTCCACAGGCGCGGCATCAGGTGAACTGCCGGACATCGGATATATGTATGCGGAGATGTTCCCTACTTACATCGATTCCGGAGCCGTGGCGGACATGAGTGAATACATTACGGATGAAGACAGAGAAGAATATCTCTATCTGGATCATGGGTACATGATGGACGGACAGTACGGATTTCCGATTGTAACAGGAGTACCGTTTGTTCTTTACTATAACGAAGACATTCTGAATTCCCTTGGCGAACAGCCGCCGGAGACATGGGAAGACTTCGCGCGCATCTGTGAAAAAGCAACACAGGATACAGACGGTGACGGCAAGGTTGATCAGTACGGATACGCAGTCGGATTCAATAACGGAAGCATGAACATGCTTTATCTTCTGAACGCATATTTTTACAGCTTGTTGTGGCAGGCAGGAACAGATATCTACAACGATGACTATAAGACTGTGAAATTCAACGATGAAGCAGGTGTAGAGGCAGCGGAATTCTTCTACAGCCTGAAAGACTATATGCCGGAGAACATGATGTCTCTTGCGGCTGAGGATGCATTTTCTACAATCTTCGGACAGGGAAAAGCGGCGTTCGGAGTAACACGTTCTTCCGCAATTCAGGAGACACTGTTTGCAGAGTCCTATCCGGATCTGAACTGGAACTATGTTACATCCTTAAAGAATAAAGATTATGGTACATTCGGAGCAACAGACTGTCTGACTTTATCTTCACAGGCGGAAAATCCGGAACTTTGCATGAAGCTGATCAAGTACATCACAGGATCCGAGTTCATGACAGAGTACCACAAGATTGCTTCCGGCGCTCCGCTGACAAAGAGTGAGCAGTACCAGGGAGATCCGAAGATGGAACGAATTGTAACTGAAGACAGAGATAAATACCGTCCGCTTCAGGTAGGACCTTGCGGAAGCGATATTCTTCAGAACCTTGCAAGCGAGCTTCAGGGAATGATGGAAGGAAGCAAGAGCCCTCAGGAAGCAATGGACGATGCTGCCCAGTACGCGAATCAGGCTCTGGATGAATATTGGGCTGATAAAGAATAAACCGGCTTTGGCGGTTACAGAAAAGGAGCAGAGATGAAAAAAAGGAGAAAGTTTTTATCCACCATCGCGCCCTACGGGTACGTGATGCCGATCAGCCTGATTCTTCTGACCTTCGTGGTCGGATCTGTCGTGATCTCGCTGATCTTCAGTTTTACAAAATACAACCTGCTTCTGGATCCGGAGTTCATTCAGTTTGATAATTATAAAAGGATGCTGACAGATCCGAAGATGCATCTGGCTGTTATAAATACACTGAAAGTCATGGTACTGGTAGTTCCTCTGCAGGTAGTATTATCTGTACTGTTTTCCGTGCTGGTAGCATCCAGAAAGCATACTCTGATCGGTAAAATTGCCAAGGCGGCAATCTTTATTCCGGTGATTTCATCCAATGCGGTCGTCGGTACTGTATGGAAAACAATGTTGAATGCAAGAATTCCGGTACTTTCGGATCTGCTGGATCTTTTCGGTATCGATACCGCAATGCTTCTTGGAAGCAGTACCACTGCAATCGTTACAGTGTCCATGATCATGGTGTGGAAAAGCTTTGGATACTATATGGTACTGAATCTCGCGACACTTCTGTCCATACCGGACAGTTACTATGAGGCTGCAAAGGTGGATGGAGGCGGAACACTTCAGCGGTTCCGGTACATTACTCTTCCACTGATGAAACCGGCGATTATCATGGATGTATTTTTAAGCGTGGTCAGCTCACTGCAGAGCTTTGAACTGATTTATACAATGACCGGAGGCGGTCCGGCAAATTCCACTATGACGATGGTATTTTATGCGTACAATCTGACATTTAAAACCGGAAAGGCCGGATATGCCATGGCGGTATCCAATGTGCTGTTCCTGCTTGTTCTGGCAGTCATGGTGCTGCAAAAAGGATTCATGAAGCGGGAAGCTTCGGAAATATAGAGGGGAGGAAGAGCATGAAAGGAAAGAAAAAAATACCGGGATTTCTTGGTGATCTTCTTCTGCTTGCGACAGCGGTATTCTGTGTGCTTCCATTTATCTACATGATTCTGATGTCATTGAAAAGCACGGTGAATGCCTATGATTTCAGTTTCAGTTTGTCCGAAGCAACACTGGAACAGTATATTAAGATTTTTACCAAAAACAATTTTTTGCAGTATCTGACTAACAGTGTGATTGTGTCATTTGGGGGAGTTGCCCTGACACTGTTCTGCAGCTGTCTGGCTGGATATTCATTTGCAAAGCTGAAGTTTAGAGGAAATGACAAGATTTTCTTTTTTCTGATGATGACGATGGTTGTACCTTCGGAAGTGATTATTGTACCACTGTACCTGATTGTCCGTGGATTTGACTGGATTAATACATTCCGGGCACTGATCCTGCCGCTCCCGACGGCGTTTGGGGTTTTTATCATGAGGCAGGCAATCATCGGGGTTCCAAAAGAGCTGATTGAGTCAGCAAAACTGGACGGCGCCGGTGATATGAAGATTTTATGGAGAGTGATCCTTCCGCTTGTGAAGTCTTCCATGATGACACTTGCCATTTTCACTTTTGTAGGTGCATGGAATAACTTTATCTGGCCGCTGGTTGCAACAACGGAGGATTCCATGAGGACGCTGCCTCTTGCCATCAGCACGATGAAAACAGCCTATGATTCGGATGTAGGGCTGACTATGGCAGGTGCAGCAGTGACCTTCCTTCCGCCGTTTATCTTTTATCTGATTTTACAGTCGAAATTCGAAGAGGGAATCACCATCAGCGGAATGAAGGGATAACCGCCTGGGAAAAGAATAGAAAAGAAGCAGGATTTTGCTGGAATCCTGCTTCTTTTGCTGTTACCATAGAAGCAGAAGAGAAAGGCGGCGAAGAGGATGAGACGGATTATTTTTCATATTGATGTGAATTCCGCGTATTTAAGCTGGACGGCAATCGAATACTTAAAAAGAGGGGATGAGGAGGATATCCGCGATATTCCGTGCATCATCGGAGGCGACAGAAAGTCAAGGCACGGGGTTGTCCTCGCCAAGTCCATCCCTGCAAAGGCCTACGGCATCCGCACCGGGGAGCCGGTCGTGTCGGCCATCAAAAAATGTCCGACCCTTCGGATGGAGCCGCCGGATCACAAGATGTACGCAAGGTACAGCAGGAATCTGATGGATCTTCTGCGAAGCTACACGCCGGACATCGAGCAGCTCAGCATCGACGAATGTTTCCTCGATTTTACCGGCATCGCCCACCGGTTTGCCACACCGATTGACGCGGCTTTTGAGATCAAGAACCGGATCCGGGAGGAATTTGGGTTTACCGTGAATATCGGGATTTCCACCAACAAGCTGCTGGCAAAGATGGCCTCCGATTTTGAAAAGCCGGACCGGGTGCACACTCTGTTCCCGGAGGAGATCGAGGAGAAAATGTGGCCGCTTTCCGTTTCGGAGCTTTACATGGCGGGAAAAGCAAGCGTGGAAGTGCTGAAAAAGCTGGAAATCCGTACTATCGGGGAGCTGGCTCATGCGGATCCGGATTATCTGGAGATCCATCTGAAAAGCCACGGCAGGCTTCTGTGGGAATTTGCGAACGGACAGGGGGATGACGTTGTCCGGTCCGAAGGGGAAGAGGCAAAGGGGATCGGAAATTCCACCACCCTTTCCGAGGATGTCGAGACAGAAGAAGAGGCGAGAAAAGTACTTCTGATGCTTTCCGAAAGTGTCGGAGGGAGACTGCGGAAGGCAGGAAAGAAGGCCGGAAGCATCACTGTGGAAATCCGGTATGCCACCTTTCAGAATGTCTCCCATCAGATGCAGATTTCACCACCCACACAGTCGGATTCCATTCTCTATCAGAAAGCGTGCGTTCTTTTTCATGAGCTGTGGAACGGGATGCCCATCCGTCTGCTTGGAATCCGGACTGCAAAACTGGAAGAAGAGAGCGCTCCGCAGCAGATGAATCTTTTCGATTATCTGGAGACGATACGGGAAACACAGAAACAGCCAAAGAGGAAGGACGAAAAGCATCAGAAGCTGGATCAGGCCCTGGATCAGATCCGGAAGAAATTCGGTGACGATGCGGTGATGCGTGCCGCTTTTCTGAAAAAAGAGGAAAAGGACCCGAAAGAGCAGGGATAGCGTTTGACAGCGGTTTCCTGGAGGGTTATAATAAAACGACGTGAAACAGGAGAAAAGAGGAAAAAACTATGGAATTTGTGTCAAGAGAATTCATACCGGTTCTGCTTGGCGGTGACATCAACACGTACAGTGTGGCGCGCGCCTTCTATGAGCAGTATCAGGTAAAGACGTATATTTTTGGAAAATATCCGACCGGACCGAGCTACCAGAGCAGGATGATCGAGTACCGGGCCAATCCAAAGATTGATACGGATGACTATTTTCTGAAAACCGTACATGCCTTTGCACGGAAACATAAAGATAAAAAGATTGTACTGATCGGCTGCGGAGACAGCTATGTAGCGCTGATCAGTAAGCATAAAGCGGAGCTTGACGATAACATTATTGCCCCGTATATTGACTTTGACCTGATGAACAGCCTTCAGCAGAAAGAGACCTTCTATAAGCTTTGTGAGAAGCACGGGGTAGACTATCCTGGAACCTTTGTTTATAAGAACGGCATGTCTATGGATTTTACCATCGACTTCCCGTACCCGGTGATCTTAAAGCCGTCCGACAGTATCAAATACTGGGAGCATCCGTTTGACACCCAGAAGAAGGTTTACACGATCCGGTCCAGACAGGAGTTAAACAGCGTCATCAAAGAGATCTACGATGCGGGATACGATGATGACCTGATTATCCAGGATATGATTCCGGGAAATGACGAGTACATGCGTGTGCTGACTTCCTATTCCGACAAAAACGGAAAGGTGAAAATGATGTGTCTGGGACATGTACTGTTAGAGGAGCATACACCGCACGGACTTGGAAATCATGCGGTGATCATCACCGAGCCGAATCAGGAGCTGATGAAGCGGGTAAGAAATCTTCTTGAAGATCTGCACTATGTAGGATTTTCCAATTTCGATATCAAGTACGACAGACGGGACGGAAAGTACAAGTTTTTCGAGATCAACACAAGACAGGGACGGAGTAACTACTATGTGACCGGTTCCGGGTTCAATGTTGCAAAATATATTGTAGAAGAATATGTGTACGGAAAAGAACTGAAGTTTGAGACTGCAAAGGAAGAGCACCTCTGGATGGTTGTTCCGAAGGCGGTCGCATTCAAATATGTCAAAGATCCGGAGTCAAAAGCGAAGATGAAGAAACTGATCAAAGCAGGAAAGATGGTCAACCCGGTCTTCAAGAAGGGAGATCTTGGATGGCCGAGACTTTACCGGATGCTGCGGACACATTTCAGCCACTTTATCAAATTCAGGAAGTACTACAGCTAGAAGGCTGGAAATGACAGGAGGAGCCATGAAGAAAAAATTAGGGGTAATCGGCGGCATGGGACCGGAGGCAACCGCATATTTTTACGAGGAAGTGATCCGGCATACGAAAGCGGACTGTGACCAGGACCATCTGGACATGACCATCTTAAGCCATGCTTCCATGCCGGACCGGACGAAAGCGATCCAGACGGGAGAAAGCCGGAAGCTTCTGCAGGCGATGGCCGAAGATATCCGGATCATGGAAGCGGTCGGTGCGGCCAATCTTGCAATTCCATGCAACACCTCGCATTATTTTTATGACCAGATTCAGGAAATGACAGACATTCCGATCATCCACATGCCGAGGGAGACGATCCGTTACGCAAAAAGCCATTATGAAAATGTAAAGCGGATCGGAATCATGGGGACGGACGGAACGGTATCTGCCGGTATTTACCGGAAAGAGTGCGAAGCTTTGGGAATCGAGGAGATTGTGCCGTCGGAAAAAAGACAAAAAGACGTCATGTCTCTGATCTACGATGATGTCAAAGCCGGAAAAAAAGGAGATTATCAGAAGTTTGAGCGGGTGATGGAAGAGTTCATCAAAAAGGACTGCGATGTGGTGATTCTGGCATGTACCGAGATTTCGGTCTTTAAAAAAGATCACGTGCTGCCGGAGATCTGCCTGGATGCCATGGATGTGCTGATCCGGGAGTCCATCATGAGGTCCGGGGCCTGCTATCAATAAAGAAAAGGAGAAAATGTATGTCACAGAGGAAAAGCGATACCTTGAAAACATATGCGGATCTGATGGAGGAGTGCGGTCTTCTTGTAAAAGCAGAGTTCTTCGGACAGGAAGACAGTCATCCGGAGGTGCTGACCTATGACTCACGGGAAGTGACGAAAAATACGATATTCATCTGCAAAGGTGCTGCATTTAAGGAAGAGTATCTGACTTCCGCCGTGGAAAAGGGAGCCATTCTTTATATCAGTGAGAAAGAGTACGATACCGGGAAGGATATCCCGTATATTCTTGTAAAAGATATCCGTAAGGCGATGGCGGTACTGGCAGATGTCTTCTACGGTTCCGCATGGAAAGAGCTTATCGTGACCGGAATCGGCGGAACAAAAGGAAAATCCACTTCCGCATATTACATGAAATCGGTTGTAGATGATTATATGAAAGAGACCGGAAAGCCTGAGAGCGCCGTGATTTCCTCCATCGATATCTATGACGGTGTCAGCAGAGTGGAGTCCCACATCACAACACCGGAGGCGGTAGAGCTTCAGCGCCATTTCCGGAACGCGGTGGACAGCGGAATTACTTTTGCGGAGATGGAAGTATCCAGCCAGGCGCTCAAATACAACCGGGTGGACAGGATGCGCTTTGATGTTGGAATCTTTTTGAATATTTCAGAAGACCATATCAGTCCGATTGAGCATCCGGATTTTGAGGATTACTTTACATCCAAGATGAAAATGTTTGCCCAGACAGATCATGCGGTAGTCAACCTGGACGCGGACTTTTCAGACCGGATTCTGGAAGCTGCCAGGGCGGCAGGTGACCTGACCACGTTCAGCCAGAAGGACGAGGGGGCAGACTACTTTGCGTACAACATCCGGAAAGACGGACATGAGACGAAGTTTTCCGTACGTTCCAAAGACGGGGAGGAAGATTATGTCCTGACCATGCCGGGCCTGTTTAATGTGGAAAACGCGGTGGCGGTCATTGCGGCGGCAAAGATTCTTGGCATTCCGGATTCCTGCATTCATTCAGGACTGGAAAAAGCAAGGTCCAGCGGACGGATGGAGCTTTACGCAAGCAGGGACAAAAAGATCATTGCCATTGTCGATTATGCCCACAACAAGCTCAGCTTTGAAAAGCTGTTCTCCTCTACGAAGGAGGAATATCCGGACTACGCCATCAAGTCGGTGTTCGGATGCCCGGGAAAGAAAGCCTACATCCGGAGAAAGGATCTGGGAACTATCGCGGGACAGTATTCCGAAAAGGTGTATCTGGCGGCGGAAGATCCGGGATATGAGCCGGTGGAAGAGATTTCCGGCGATATCGCCCAGTATGTGAAAGCCCAGAACTGTCCGTATGTGATGATCGAAGACCGTGGGGAAGCCATCCGTACAGCGATCGAGGAGTCAGAGGACAAGACCGTGATCCTTGTGACAGGAAAGGGAAATGAGACACGTCAGAAGTACGGAAGTGAGTACATCGACTGCCCGTCCGACGTGGAATATGTGAAAAAATATCTGGAGATTTACGACCAGACTCATTAAAGAAAAATGCCGGGGATGTGCTTCCCCGGCATCATTTGTCAGAAGGCCTCTTTTCGTTCGGCGTTTGTGATAAAGTCAACCAGCTCGGAGACAAAGTCGGCGGTCCGATTATCGCGGTCAAACTCCTGGTTGAACTCGACGATATCATACGATACAATCGGCAGTTCTTTCATCAGAGTTCCCATCATTTCATAGACTTCTTCTTCCGTAAAGCCGCTTTTGACAGGAACAGACACTCCCGGCATCAGGGCCGGATCCATGGAGTCAATGTCAAAGCTCAGATGGAAGTAGTTCAGACGGGAGAGATACTGTACCGCCTCGGAGAGACACGAAGCCAGTCCCTTTTTGCAGATCTCCGGATAGGTATAGAAGCGGATCCCAAGATCCTTCATGATCGTAAGCTCCGGCGGATCAATATCACGAAGTCCAAGATATACAATGTTCTCAGGGCGGATCTTGGCACCCGGGTGTAAGAATCCGGTGAGTTTAGGATCGCCAAGTCCCAGAAGAGAAGCTACCGGCACACCGTGAATATTTCCGGTTACCGTCGTGGCATCCGTATTGATATCCGCATGGGCATCGATATAGATCAGTCCGATTTCCTCCTGAAAGTGATCCTTTACATAGACGCTGGCAGCCGAGGCAGAGCCCATCACCACACTGTGGTCACCGCCCAGAAACAAAGGCGTCTTTCCTGTCTCAAATACAGAATACATATACTGGGCGATGCTCTGACAAGTAGCAGCCACGGTATTCCGGTTTTTTAATACGCAGTCCGGATCTTCCTCCATGATGATTTCCGGAAGCTTTACAATTCTTAAATTTTCGTAACGATTTCTCAGATAATCCAGACTATATTTCAGTCCTGGTGCGCCAACCCCAAAGTGCATCGGACATCCAAAAATACTGAACATAGCAACCTCCAATGATATAGTTTTTGTGCCTAACCAGTATAACATGAGGGTATGGAAAAGACAAGGAGGGCTCTAAGATGACGGTTGGCGAAAAGTAACAATTATGCTATGATTACTTATATTGATAGTAAGAACTGTCAGAAAGTATGCGGGCTTATGAGAGCAGTTGAGCTTTTACAGGCAGTCCGGTATGAGCCGGCAGGAGAGAAGATCCGGTTTCCGGACAGAGAGATTTCCGGAGTCAGCATCGATTCCAGAGACTGCCGGGAGGGTTCGGTGTTTGTATGCATCCGGGGAAGCGTATGCAACGGGAGCCGCTATGCAAAAGAAGCGGTCCGGCATGGAGCAAAGGTTCTGGTGGCAGCAAAAGAAGAGCAGGAACTGATCGGTAAGATACTTGGGCAATTCCCGGAATGTGAAGGAGTCCTTGTAGAGGATGAGCGGGAGGCAGCGGCCCTTCTGGCGGCAAGGTACGAAGGAGAACCGTCGAGATCCATGACGATGATCGGCGTGACAGGAACCAAGGGAAAGACGACGACAGTCAGCATGATCCGGAAGATCTTGTCGGAGGCCGGAATCCGGACCGGAATGATCGGAACGACCGGGCAGTTTGACGGGAAGGAGCATCTGCCGTCCGAACATACGACGCCGGATGCGGTGACCTTGCAGAGAAGTCTCGCAAGAATGAGGAAAAATGCCTGCCGTGCCTGTGTGATGGAAGTATC
This sequence comes from Sellimonas catena, assembly GCF_027924685.1. NCBI lineage: Bacteria > Bacillati > Bacillota > Clostridia > Lachnospirales > Lachnospiraceae > Sellimonas > Sellimonas catena. The sequence goes on along the minus strand of NZ_BSBO01000020.1, from coordinate 49,451 downwards.
CTCCCAGGCATTGAAGCTTCAGAGAACGAAGGGGATCTGCTTTGATACCGGCGTGTTTTTGAATCTGGGGGATGATCATATCGGAAGATTTGAGCACGCGGACAAAGAGGAATATCTGGCATGTAAGAGGAAGCTGTTTTTGCAGAGCCGGGAGGCAGTGGTCAATGCGGATGATCCGGCATGGAAGCAGATGCTTGCGGGTACGGGATGTCCGTTTCAGACCTTTGGTATCCGAAATGGAGACTTCCGGGCGGTAAAGATACGGACGGAAAGCTTTGTCCAGGGGCATCCGGGAGTGGAGTTTGACATCGGGAAGGTGCATTTTCAGATCCCGGCACCCGGAATCTTTACCGTATACAATGCGCTGGCAGCTGTCCGTGTCTGTATGCAGTACGGCGTGACGCCGAAGACGGCAGCCGGATCCCTTCTTGATTTTCAGGTAAAGGGACGGATGCAGTTTTTCTCCATCCCGGGAGGAGGAGAGGCGGTCATCGATTACGCGCACAATGCCATGAGCCTTGAAAGTGTGCTTACGACGCTTCGGGCATACCGACCGGCCCGGCTGATTACGGTGTTTGGCTGCGGAGGCCAGAGGGCGAAGGAACGTAGATTTCAGATGGGCGAAGTCTCGGGAAGACTGTCGGATCTGACGGTGATTACATCTGACAATCCAAGATGGGAGGCCCCGGAGGCGATTATGGATGACATCGAGACCGGAGTACGAAAGACAGACGGGAAGTATCTTCGGATCACGGACCGGAAAGAAGCAGTGAAACAGGCGGTGGAGATGGCAGGACCGGGCGATCTGGTTGTGATCGCGGGAAAAGGCCACGAGAATACCCAGGAGATTCAGGGTGTTTTCTATCGGATGGATGAACAGGAATTGGTAGAGGAAGCATGTACGCAGAAATTATTATAGATATCACACATGAAAAACTGGACCGGACCTTTGAGTATAAGGTGCCGGAAGAACTGGAAGGGACACTTGCCGTCGGAAGCAGCGTTCTGGTTCCGTTTGGAAACGGGGACAAAGTCCGAACAGGTTTTATCATCGGATTTTCGGAAAAGAGCAGCTTTGATCCGGCAAAGATCAAAGAGATCAGGGGGAAAGCTCCGAAAAGTGTCCGGATCGAGGAGAATCTGGTAGCGCTGGCAGCCTGGATGAAAGAGCATTACGGCGGTACGATGATCCAGGCGCTTAAGACGGTCTGGCCGGTAAAGAAACAGGAGCGTCCAAAAGAAAAGCGGATCATCCGCCGGACTGTCACAGAGGAAGAAGGAAGAGAGTGGCTTGCTCTGTTCCAAAGGAAGAATCAGAAGGCAAGGGCAAGGCTTTTGGAGGCGCTTCTGGAAAATGAGGAGCTGGATTACGGCTGGATTTTGAGAAAGCTTGGTCTGACCGCTTCGGTTGTCCGGGCACTGGAGGAAATGCAGATTCTTACCGTGGATACAGAAACGGTATGGAGAAATCCGGTCAAGGCATCCGAAGAGCAGATGAAGCAGATCGAATATACAACAGAGCAGAAAGAAGCAATCCGGATTTTCAAGGAGGATTTCCAGCGGGGAAATCCGGGGACTTATCTTCTGTACGGCGTGACAGGAAGCGGGAAGACGGAAGTTTACATGGAGATGATCCAAAGCGTTGTACAAAGCGGCAGGCAGGCGATTGTCCTGATCCCGGAGATAGCATTGACCTATCAGACGGTCATGCGGTTTGTGCGGGTATTTGGAAACCGGGTGTCCATTATGAATTCCAGACTGTCTGCCGGGGAACGCTATGACCAGATGATGCGGGCAAAGAATGGTGAGATCGATGTGATGATCGGTCCAAGGTCGGCACTTTTCACCCCGTTTGAGCATCTGGGATTGATTGTTATCGACGAAGAGCATGAGACGACTTATAAGAGCGAACAGGTACCAAGGTATCATGCAAGGGAGACCGCGATCGAGAGGGCCAGAATCGAAGGGGCGGGCGTGGTGCTCGGATCGGCAACGCCATCGCTGGAAGCCTTTGAAGGATGCAGGAGAGGGCAGTACCGCCTGCTCCGCCTGACCCAAAGGGTGAAGAAGCAGAAGATGGCCGAGGTGTCCGTGATCGATATGCGAAAGGAACTGCAAAAAGGAAACCGCTCCATTTTAAGTGACTGTTTACGGGAGAAGATCGAGGACCGGCTGAAGCGGCGGGAACAGGTTATGCTTTTCCTGAACCGGAGGGGATTTGCGGGCTTCCTGTCTTGCAGGTCCTGCGGATATGTAGTAAAATGTCCTCATTGCGACGTGTCTTTATCCTGGCACAGAGGGGGACGGATGGTCTGCCATTACTGCGGGTATGAGGAACCGATGATTCATACCTGTCCGTCCTGCGGTTCCCCTCACATCGGAGCCTTTAAGGCAGGGACGCAGCAGGTGGAAGATCTGATCCGGAAAGAGTTTCCGGAGGCAAAGGTGCTTCGGATGGATCTGGATACGACAAGAGGGAAGGAAAGCTACGAGACTATTCTCTCGTCGTTTGCAGATCAGGAGGCCGATATTCTGATCGGTACCCAGATGATCGTAAAGGGACATGATTTTCCAAATGTCACCCTGGTCGGGGTGCTGGCGGCGGATCTTTCCCTTTATATCAGTGACTACCGGGCGGCAGAGCGGACTTTTGCGCTTCTTTGTCAGGCGGCAGGCCGTGCAGGCCGAGGGGATCTGCCGGGAGAAGCGGTGATCCAGAGCTACAATCCGGAGCATTACAGCATACAGGCCGCGGCAAGGCAGGACTACGAGGCGTTCTTTGCGGAGGAGATGAAGTTCAGGACGCTGATGGGATATCCGCCGGCGGCTCACCTGATGGCGGTGCTGATGACGAGCGAAGATGAGGCGCTTTTAAATAAAGGGGCCTACTATCTAAAGCTGTTTGCGGGCAGGATCCGGACGGATGCAGGGCTTGAGATCATCGGGCCTGCCAGTCCTGCCATCGGAAAGGTGAAGGATCAGTACCGGAAAGTGCTTTATCTGAAGCATGAGGATTACCGCGTGCTGACAGAGGCAAAGGATAAGATGGAACAATATATTGAGATTAATGAAGGATTTCAAAACATCCGGATCCAGTTTGACTTTGATCCGGTTCAGACATTTTAATAGTAAAGAGAGGGATTCATTATGGCAATCAGAAAGATACGGGAAGTTGGAGATGACGTACTGGAAAAGCAGTGCAAAAAGGTGGACAAGATGACACTTCGGACGAAGATCCTCATTCAGGATATGTTCGATACGATGTATGACGCAATGGGAGTCGGACTTGCGGCTCCGCAGGTTGGCATCTTAAAGCAGATCATCACCATTGATGTAGGAGATCAGCCGATCGTGCTGATCAACCCGGAAATCATTGAATCGGACGGCACGCAGACCGGGGAGGAAGGATGTTTAAGTCTTCCGGGCAAATACGGCATTGTAACCCGTCCGAACCATGTCAAAGTGCGGGCGCTCAACGAGGATATGGAAGAAGTCATCTGGGAGGGAGAAGGCCTCCTTGCAAGAGCATTCTGTCATGAGATTGATCATCTCTCCGGCCTGATGTACATGCGTCTTGCAGAAGACGGCATCCATGACAATGCAGCGGAAGAAGAATAGAAAGGACTGTGACAGAGTATGAAAGTCATTTTTATGGGAACACCGGATTTTTCCGTCGGAACACTGGAGGCGCTTCTTGAGGCAGGACATGAGGTTGTCCTTGCGGTGACACAGCCGGACAAGCCGAAGGGAAGAGGAAAGGAAATGCAGTTTCCTCCGGTCAAGGAGACGGCTCTTCGGCATGGAATTGAGGTTTACCAGCCAAGACGGATCCGGGAAAAAGAATGTATCGAGAAACTTGCCGCCTATCAGGCGGACATCATGGTTGTCATCGCTTTTGGACAGATTCTGCCAAAAGAGATTCTGGAGATGACGCCGTATGGCTGTGTCAATGTTCATGCCTCCCTGCTTCCGAAGTACCGGGGCGCGGCGCCGATTCAGTGGGCCGTGATCAACGGGGAAAAGGAAAGCGGAGTGACGACCATGCAGATGGACGAAGGACTGGATACCGGAGACATGCTGTTAAAGACAACGATTGTTCTGGATGAAAAGGAGACGGGAGGAAGCCTTCACGACAAACTTTCAGATGCCGGGGCAAAGCTTTGTGTTGAAACATTAAAACGTCTGGAGGAAGGAAGCATCCAGCCGGAAAAGCAGGGAGAAAGCCCGACGGAATATGCCCGGATGCTGAATAAAGCGATGGGAGCCATTGACTGGAATCAGGATGCGGTTTCTATTGAACGGCTGATCCGTGGTTTAAATCCATGGCCAAGTGCATATACTACATGGGACAACAAGACAATGAAAATCTGGGATGCGGATGTGACAGAAGATGTGCCGGGAACGGAAGATGCCGGACCGGGAGAGATCACGGCAGTGTCCAAAAAGGATTTCACAATAAAGACCGGAGAGAAGAGTCTGGTGATCCGGGAGCTTCAGATTCCGGGGAAAAAGCGGATGGACGCGGGAGCATTTCTGCGTGGATATCCGCTGGAAGCAGGAATGAGTTTAGGGGAGAACTGATCTGAATAAAGAAAGGGAGAGGTAGAAATGCCATTTTACTATTACTATGATCCGACGTACAGCCTTGTACTGATCGGGCTCCTCCTTTGCCTTGCGGCATCGGCACGGGTCCGTTCCACCTATGCAAAGTACGGGAGAGTGCGGAGCCGTTCCGGGCTCACCGGACGGGAGGCTGCCGAGCGGATTTTGCGAAGCGCAGGGATCTACGATGTGCGGATCGAGCATGTGAGCGGAAATCTGACGGATCACTTTGATCCGGGAAACAGGGTACTGCGCCTGTCAGATGCCACGTATCAGTCTGCTTCTGTAGCGGCGGTTGGAGTGGCGGCCCACGAGTGCGGACACGCGATCCAGCATTCACGGGGATATGCGCCGTTGAAAATCAGAAGCGCTATCGTTCCGGTGGCGAATTTTGGATCGGCCATCGCATGGCCATTGATCCTTCTGGGACTGTTATTCAACAGCCGTTCTTCGTATCTGCTGATCCAGATCGGGATTCTGGCATTTTCGTTTGCCGTTTTGTTTCAGCTTGTTACCCTTCCGGTGGAGTTCAACGCATCGAGAAGGGCAGTGCAGATTCTGGGAGAGAGCGGGATGCTGCTTCCGGATGAGCTCTCCATGACGAAGAAAGTATTACGGGCTGCGGCGCTGACCTATGTGGCAGGAGCTGCCTCGGCGATTCTGCAGCTTCTGCGTATCATTCTGCTGACAGGAGGAAGACGGCGTGAATAAACCGATCGAAGAAAGAGAACTGATTCTTGCCATTTTGCTGGAAGTGACAAGAGACAAGGTGCCGGGACACCTGGCCCTGTCAAGAGTCCTTAGCAAGTATCAGTATCTGGATAAAAGAGAACGTGCCTTCATCACAAGGGTGACGGAAGGAACGCTGGAGCATATGATCGAGATTGATTACATCATCGATCAGTTTTCCAAAACAAAAACAGCAAAAATGAAGCCGGTTATCCGTATTATTTTAAGAAGCGCGGTCTACCAGCTGAAGTATATGGATCAGGTACCGGCCTCCGCAGTCTGCAATGAGGCGGTAAGACTTGCAAAGAAGAGAGGATTTCAGAATCTTTCCGGATTTGTTAATGGAGTACTTAGGACCATCGCAAGACAGATGGATCAGGTGAAGCTTCCGGAGCATCCTCTTTCCAGACGTCTTTCTGTGCAGTATTCCATTCCGGAATGGATGGTGGAAATGTGGCTTTCGAGCTATCCGGAAGAGACGGTGGAGAAGATGCTTTCCTTTATGATGGAAGAGCATCCGACCTGTATACGGTTTGACCCGGGACGGATCACCAAAGAGGAAATCAAAGCCCGCCTGAAAGAAGACGGAGTGGAAAAAGTGGAGGATCATCCGGTTCTCCCGTATGCGCTGTGGATTTCCGGATACGATTATCTGGGCGGCCTGGAAACATTTGAAGAAGGACTGTTTTATGTGCAGGATGCAAGTTCCATGATGGCGGTGGAAAGCCTGCCGGTCAAGAAAGGCGATTCGATTATCGATGTCTGTGCCGCGCCGGGCGGGAAAGCGCTCCATGCGGCGGAAAAGCTTGCGGGAACCGGGCATGTGGACGCCAGAGACCTGACGGAATATAAAGTGGGTCTTATCGAAGAGAATATCGGGCGCAGCGGGCTTACCAATATCAGCGCGCGGCAGCAGGACGCAAGAGTGTGCGATGAGGCTTCGGTTGAAACGGCGGACATCGTCATTGCCGATCTTCCATGTTCCGGCCTTGGCGTACTTGCCACAAAGAAAGATATCCGTTACAATATGACGCCGGAGACACAAAAAGAGCTTGCCGCGCTTCAGCGGGAGATCTTGTCCGTGGTGCATCGTTATGTGAAGCCGGGCGGAACACTTCTTTACAGCACCTGCACCATCAACCGGGAGGAGAACGAGGAAAATACAGCCTGGTTTCTGGAACAGCACAGGGAGTTTGCACTTATTAAGGAAAAACAGTTTCTTCCGGGCATTGATCCGTGCGACGGATTTTACATAGCAGTTATGAAAAAACAGGAGTCGAAATAGATGGAAAAGAAAGATATTGCGTCCTATACTCTTCAGGAACTGGAAGACGAGATGAAAGCCATCGGTGAAAAGCCGTTCCGGGCAAAGCAGATTTACGAGTGGATTCATGTAAAACTGGTGGAATCCTTTGATGAGATGACCAACGTATCCAAAGCTCTCCGGGAAAAGCTGGACCGGGAGTATGAGATCGCGACGGTAAGTCTGGTGGAACGGCAGATTTCCGGAATCGACGGAACGAACAAATTTCTCTTTGAGCTTTCGGACGGAAACATGATTGAGAGTGTCCTGATGAAATATAAACACGGAAACAGCATCTGCATTTCCTCCCAGGTAGGATGCAGGATGGGGTGCCGCTTCTGCGCGTCAACCATCGGCGGACTGGTGCGAAACCTCACCGCGTCAGAGATGCTGAGAGAAGTATATGAAGTGCAGAAAATCAGCGGGGAGCGGATCTCGAACATCGTTGTGATGGGAACGGGCGAACCCCTTGACAATTATGAGAATTTCGTCCGGTTTATCCGGATGGTCAGCGACGGGCACGGGCTTCACATCAGCCAGAGAAACATCACCGCATCCACCTGCGGGATTGTGCCGAATATCCGGCGCCTGGCGGATGAGAAATTTCAGATCACGCTGGCGCTTTCCCTTCACGGATCCAACCAGGAGAAGCGGAAATCACTTATGCCCGTGGCAAATAAGTATGAGCTGTCTGAAGTCCTTGAGGCGTGTGACGAGTACTTTGAAAAGACCGGAAGAAGGATCACGTTTGAGTACAGTCTGGTGCACGGTGTCAACGATACAGAAGAAGACATCCGGGAGCTGACGGCCCTTTTGAAGCATAGAAACTGCCACCTGAATCTGATTCCGGTCAACCCGGTAAGGGAAAATAATTTCAAAAGACCGGATAAAAAAACTGCAGGGATTTTTCAAAATAAACTTGAAAAAAATGGGATTAATGTTACTATAAGAAGAGAAATGGGCTCTGATATTGACGGAGCCTGTGGTCAGCTCAGAATAAAACACAGAGACAATAATAAGGAGAATGAAAATGAAAACATTTTCAATGACTGATATTGGAAGAAAAAGAGAGATCAATCAGGACTACGTGTTCGCTACAGATGAAACGATCGGGAATCTCCCGAATCTTCTTGTGGTAGCTGACGGAATGGGCGGACATCGTGCGGGTGACTTTGCTTCCAGGTTTACCGTGGAGGTTCTGGCCGAAGAGGTACAGAACTGCAAAGAGACCCATCCTGAGACGATTCTTGGAAACTCGATCCAGGCGGCAAACGAGCGGCTTTTAGAAGAGGCCGAAAAGGACAACAGGCTGGAGGGCATGGGAACGACTCTGGTCGCTGCCACGATACTGGATCATGTACTTTATTTTGCAAATGTCGGAGACAGCAGACTCTATCTGATCAACAAGGAGATCCGACAGCTTTCCAAAGACCATTCCATGGTGGAAGAGATGGTAAGGCTTGGAGGACTGACAGAAGAGGAGGCAAAGCATCATCCGGATAAAAATATCATCACACGTGCGATCGGGGTGAAGCAGAAAGTAGAGCCGGACTTTTTTGAGTACCGCTTAAAGGGCGGAGACATCATACTGATGTGCAGCGACGGCCTCACGAATATGGTAGATGACGATGAAATTTTTCAGATTGTAAAGAGCGCACGTGATATAGTGGAAGCAGTGGAAAGTCTAATTCAAAGAGCAAATGAAAACGGCGGCTCGGATAATATTGGAGTAGTACTGGCGCAGCCGTATGCAGATGAGGTGAGTGTATGGTAAAAGATGGTATTGTATTAGGGGAGCGGTATGAGATCCTCAGTAAGATCGGTGCCGGAGGCATGGCCGATGTTTACAAAGGACGCGACAATGTACTGAATCGTTATGTTGCCGTCAAAGTACTGAAAAAAGAATACCGGGAAGATGAAACCTATGTGAAGAAGTTCCGGTCGGAGGCTCAGGCCGCAGCCGGAATCATGAATCCGAATATTGTCAATGTCTATGATGTAGGCGTGGACCGCGGACTTTATTATATGGTAATGGAGCTGGTAGAGGGAATCACGCTGAAAGAATATATCGCAAAGAAAGAAAAGCTGACACCGAAAGAGGTAATCAGCATCACACTTCAGGTATGTGCCGGCATGGAGGCGGTACATAAAGGCCACATCATTCATCGTGATATCAAACCGCAGAATATTATTATTTCAAATGAAGGAAAGGTAAAAGTAACCGACTTCGGTATTGCCAAGGCGGCAAGCTCTAATACAACGAGTTCCAATGCCATGGGATCGGTCCACTATACTTCACCGGAACAGGCAAGAGGGGGCTTTTCCGATGAAAAGAGCGACATCTATTCCATCGGTATTACGATGTATGAAATGGTGACCGGTCGCGTGCCGTTTGACGGAGATTCCACAGTTGCGATTGCCATGAAGCATCTCCAGGAAGAGATCGTGCCGCCGTCAGAGTACGTGCCGATGCCGTACAGTCTTGAGCAGATCATCTTAAAATGTACCCAGAAGAATCCGGATCTGAGATATCCAAACGTGACACTGCTCGCACAGGATCTTAGAAGATCACTTTCCGATCCGAATGGTGATTTCGTGAAGAACGGCGCTGCCGCATACGGTGCAGGCGCTGATACTGTCATGATTTCCGAGTCAGACAGAAGGAAACTTCAGAATCAGTACGATGACGAGTATGATGATGACGACAGATACGACGATGAGTACGATGACGGATACGACGATGACCATGACGATGGTTACGACGATGACGATTACGATACAAGAAACCTGAAAACCCACAGGAACAAAGAGGAACACACCGGCAAGAAGCCGAAGATGAGCAATATGATGAAGATCATTATTGCGCTGGTGGCAGTCCTTGTTGTCTGTGCGGCAGCTTACGGAATCGGAAGCGTTGCAGGTCTCTTCGGAGGAGGCTCCAGCAGTCAGGAAGAGGAAGAGGTCCGTATGGCGGACGTTCCGAATCTTGCCAACCTTGGCCTGACAGAAGACCAGGCAAGAGAAGCTGCCGAGAAAGCAGGATTCAAGCTGGAAGTATCCGGCACCGAAGCGTCTGACCAGGACGAAGGTACTGTCATCGATCAGGATCCGGAATATGGAGAAGAGGCTGAGAGAGGAAGCACGATCAATGTTGTTTTAAGTGCAGGACCGTCGACCGTGACTGTTCCGGATGTAACCGGTGATGATGTCAGCACGGCAACCGAGAAGATTGAGGCCGAAGGACTCAGCGTGGGCTCCACAAGTGAAGAGTACAGCGATGAGTACGATGAAGGAGAAGTGATCCGGACGACACCGTCTTCCGGCAGTGAGGTGGAAGAAGGCTCCACAGTTAATCTGGTAGTCAGCCAGGGAGTAAATCCGGAGGATGAGATGGTGACAGTTCAGAGCTTTGTCGGCATGCCGGAGAGAAATCTGACATCCTGGGCGGAAGATAATGGCATCAACGTAGACCGGTCCGAGGACTACAGTGATGATGTGGGCGTAGGAAGAATCATTTCCCAGTCTCTGACATCCGGCACTGTGGCAAAAGGCACGACCATCAGCTACGTGGTGAGCCTTGGAGGAGAGCCGGACGAAGAAGAACCGTCGGACAGCAGTAATAACAATGACAACAACAGCAGTGACAATACCAATAATGGAGGAAGCGATTCCTCATCCGGAAACGATTCCGGATCTTCTACATCTTCGGATGGACCGGTCTGGGAGAGTAACATCGCATCCTGGGTACAGGAAAACGGAAATCCGAAATATAATGTGGAATACGAGAAAAATTCTTCAGTAAGCCGCGGACAGGTGATCCGTTACGAACAGAATTCTGACGGAAGTTACACCTTCTATGTAAGCCTCGGCTAAGGACAGGATGCGGACAAACATACAAGGAGACTTTCATGAAGGGTAAGATTGTGAAAGGAATTGCCGGATTCTACTACGTTCACGTAGTAGAATCCGGTGTTTATGAATGTAAGGCAAAAGGGATCTTCCGAAAGGAGAAGATCAAACCGCTTGTAGGAGACAATGTCGAAATTGATGTGATCAATGAGTCGGAGAAAACGGGGAATATCACAGAGATCCTGCCAAGGAAAAATGAACTGATCCGTCCGGCGGTCGCAAATATCGATCAGGCACTGATTGTATTCGCGGTGACAAGCCCCAAACCCCATCTGAATCTGCTGGACAGGTTTCTGATTATGATGGAGAGCAAATCCATTCCGGTGACGCTCTGCTTTAATAAAAAGGATCTGGCAGACGAAAAAGAATGGGAACTGTTAAAAGAGACTTATGAAGCCTGCGGCTATCCGGTTATATTTACCAGCGCCGCAAAAGAGGAGAATATCGATCAGGTAAGGAAGATCCTGGAAGGAAAGACGACTGCCCTTGCGGGACCGTCCGGTGTGGGAAAATCCTCACTGATCAATCTGCTGGATCCGAATGCCAATATGGAGACCGGAGAAATCAGCAGGAAGATTGAACGGGGACGCCACACAACGAGACATTCCGAACTGTTTTCCATTGGCGGTGAGACCTATATCATGGATACGCCGGGATTTGGTTCGCTGTATGTGAATGATTTTGAAAAAGAAGATCTGAAGGATTATTTCCGTGAATTCAGACCTTACGAGGGAAGCTGCCGTTTTCAGGGATGCAGCCACATCCATGAACCGGGATGCGAGGTAAAGGAGGCACTTTCAGAAGGATTCATTCCGAAGAGCAGATATGAAAATTATCTGGAGATGTACCGCGAACTGGAGCAGAAAAAGCGATATTGAGGAGGAAAAGCATGAAATATATTTTGGCGCCGTCTCTTTTGGCGGCAGATTTTAAATGTCTTGCCGGGCAGATGAAAATGACAGAGGAAAACGGGGCAGAGTATCTGCACTTTGATGTAATGGACGGGATGTTTGTACCAAGTATCTCTTTCGGGATGCCGGTATTAAAGTCCATCAAAGGAGCTACAGAGCAGGTGATGGACGTGCATCTGATGGTTCAGGAACCGGTCCGCTATGTGACAGATTTTGCAGATGCAGGCGCGGATATCATTACGATCCATCTGGAAGCATGTCAGGATGTGAAGGAAACGATTCAGAAAATTAAGAACTGCGGGAAGAAGGCAGGGATTTCCATCTGTCCGCAGACGGATGCGGATCAGCTGCTCCCGTATATGGAGCTTGTGGACATGATTCTTGTCATGAGTGTACAGCCTGGATTTGGAGGACAGAAGTTTATTCCGGAATCCATTGAAAAGATCAGGAAGGTACGCCGGATGATTACGGAATGCGGCCGGGACATTGATCTGGAAGTGGATGGAGGAATCTATCAGGACAATGTAGAGGAAGTGCTGAAAGCAGGGGCGAATGTAATTGTTGCAGGATCCGCGGTATTTGGCGGAGATCCGGGACAAAATACAAAGGCTATGATGGAGAGATTAAGACAATATGAGTAGAGTGACAATCATCATCAGCGGAGGAGCGATTAACGATAATTTCGCACTTTCCGTACTGGAATCTTACGAATCGAAACGTATCATCGGAGTGGATAAAGGAGTGGAGTTTCTGTACAGGCACAAAATTGAGCCGGAGTACATTGTAGGGGATTTTGACAGTATCTCAGAAGAAGTAATCCGCTATTACCGGGAGGAGACGAAAATTCCGATCCGGGAGTATAATCCGGTCAAGGATGCATCGGATACAGAGATCGCAATCCGGCTTGCCATTACACTTGGCTGCGACCGGATGATTATTCTGGGAGCAACGGGATGCAGGATTGACCATGTCTGGGCCAATGTACAGTCTCTGGAAATTGCCAGAAAGGCAGGAATACAGGCGGAGATTCTGGATTCATGCAACAGGATCCGGCTATGCGACCGGGAAGTGCGCCTGAAACGGCGCAATGCATTCGGGAAATATTTTTCCCTGTTCCCGTTTGGGGGAGAGGTGGAGGATCTCACGATCCGTGGAGCGAAATATCCGCTGAACCATCATCACCTGCTCCCGAACGACAGTCTCTGTGTCAGCAATGAGATCGCGGAAGACGAGCTTGTGATCACGTTTGCATACGGAACACTGATTTTGATGGAAACAAAAGACGAGTAAGAAATTTACAAAGAGAATGGAGAGAAATTAAATGAAACTTGGAATCGTAGGATTACCGAACGTAGGGAAGAGTACGCTGTTTAATTCCCTGACAAAGGCAGGAGCGGAATCAGCCAACTACCCGTTCTGTACCATTGACCCGAATGTGGGCGTCGTAACTGTACCGGACGAGAGACTTAATGTACTGGCGGAAATGTACCAGACAAAAAAGATCGTTCCGGCTGTCATTGAATTCGTAGATATTGCGGGACTTGTAAAAGGAGCATCCAAAGGGGAAGGTCTTGGAAACCAGTTCCTTGCCAATATCCGGGAAGTAGACGCCATTGTCCATGTGGTAAGATGCTTTGAGAACAGCAATATCGTTCACGTAGATGGAAGCATCAATCCGCTCCGTGATATAGAGACCATCAATCTGGAGCTGATCTTCTCCGATCTGGAAGTGCTGGAACGCCGTATCAGCAAGCAGATCCGGGCGGCAAGAAACGACAAGGCGGCAGCAAAAGAAGTGGACCTGATGCAGAGAATCAAGGCGCATCTGGAAGACGGAAAAATGGCGGGAAGCTTTACGGATATCCGGGATGAAGAGGAAGAAGAGTGGATGAACAGCTACAATCTCCTCACAGCAAAACCGGTGATCTTTGCGGCCAACGTATCGGAAGACGATCTGGCAGATGACGGCGCCTCCAATGAGGGGGTACAGAAGGTCAGAGAATTTGCCAAAGAAGCAGGTTATGAAGTCTTTGTGGTCTGCGCTGAGATCGAGCAGGAGATCGCAGAGCTTGAGGACGACGAAAAGCAGATGTTCCTCGAGGATCTTGGCCTGAAAGAATCCGGACTGGAAAAACTGATCAAGGCAAGCTACAGTCTCCTTGGCCTGATCAGCTACCTGACAGCAGGAGAGCCGGAAGTCCGTGCATGGACGATCAAGAAAGGGACAAAGGCGCCTCAGGCAGCCGGAAAGATTCATTCTGATTTCGAAAGAGGATTTATCCGCGCGGAAGTAGTTGCATACGATGACCTGATTGCCTGCGGCAACATGACAGCCGCAAAAGAGAAAGGCCTCGTCCGTTCCGAAGGAAAAGAATATGTCGTAAAAGACGGGGACGTAGTACTGTTCCGGTTTAACGTATAACAACTTCAAAAACAACAGGGAAGCCGTACAGCTGTCGGGAAACGACGGCTGTGCGGCTTTTTGTTCAGAAAAAGGTGCAAAAATCTGGGACAAGTATACTGGACTTTTACAGGTAATGGCGATATAATATGAATATCTATGAATTTAGAAACATTTTTTGAAACTTAAGGAGGAATAAAGAAATGGGAAGATCAATGAAAACCATGGATGGTAACCATGCTGCTGCTCATGCTTCTTATGCATACAGCGATGTAGCTGCGATCTATCCGATTACCCCTTCATCTGTTATGGCAGAAGCTACAGATGAGTGGGCTACCCAGGGAAGAAAGAACATTTTTGGACAGGAAGTTCAGGTTACGGAGATGCAGTCCGAGGCCGGAGCAGCAGGTGCCGTACACGGCTCTCTTGCAGCAGGTGCCCTGACAACTACATACACAGCATCTCAGGGACTCCTTCTGATGATCCCGAACCTGTACAAGATTGCAGGCGAACAGCTTCCGGGTGTGTTCAATGTATCTGCCCGTGCGCTTGCAAGCCACGCGCTCTCCATCTTCGGAGATCATTCCGACGTATACGCATGCCGTCAGACAGGATGCGCAATGCTTTGTGAATCAAGCGTTCAGGAAGTTATGGACCTGACACCGGTTGCTCACTGTGCGGCAATCAAAGGACGCCTTCCGTTCATCAACTTCTTCGACGGATTCCGTACATCTCACGAAATCCAGAAGATCGAGACATGGGATTACGAAGATCTGAAAGATCTCGTTGACATGGATGCGATCGATGCATTCCGTAAGCACGCGTTAAATCCAAATCATCCTTGCGAAAGAGGATCCGCTCAGAACCCTGACGTATTCTTCCAGGCAAGAGAAGCATGTAATCCGTACTATGACGCAATGCCGGCCATCGTTCAGGAATACATGGACAAAGTAAACGCAAAGATCGGAACAAACTACAAACTGTTCAACTACCACGGAGCAGAGGATGCTGAGCATGTAATCATTGCTATGGGATCTGTATGTGAGACAATCGATGAGACTGTTGACTACCTGCTTGCAAAAGGACAGAAAGTCGGAGTCGTAAAAGTACGTCTTTACAGACCATTCAGCGCTGAAGCACTTGTAAATGCAATTCCGGAAAGCGTAAAAGTGATCTCCGTTCTCGACAGAACAAAAGAGCCGGGAGCACAGGGCGAGCCGCTTTACCTTGACGTTGTTGCAGCATTAAAAGGAACAAAATTCGATGGCGTGAAGATCCTCACAGGACGTTACGGATTAGGTTCCAAAGATACGACACCGGCTCAGATCGTTGCCGTATACAACAACACAGAAAAAGAAAAATTCACAATCGGTATCGTTGATGATGTGACACACCTGTCACTGGACGAAGGTGAACCGCTTGTTACAACACCGGAAGGAACAATCAACTGCAAATTCTGGGGACTTGGAGCAGACGGTACTGTCGGAGCTAACAAGAACTCCATCAAGATCATCGGTGATAATACAGATATGTATGCACAGGCATACTTTGATTATGACTCCAAGAAATCAGGCGGTGTGACAATGTCTCACTTACGTTTCGGTAAGAAACCGATCAAGTCCACTTACCTGATCAAGAAAGCAAACTTTGTTGCATGCCACAACCCGTCCTATATCAACAAATACAACATGGTACAGGAACTCGTTGACGGAGGAACATTCCTTCTGAACTGTCCATGGGATATGGAAGGACTGGAGAAACACCTTCCGGGACAGGTAAAAGCATTTATTGCAAACCACAACATCAAGTTCTACGTAATCGATGGTATCAAGATCGGTAAGGAGATCGGACTTGGCGGACGTATCAACACAATCCTTCAGTCTGCATTCTTCAAACTGGCAGCCATCATTCCGGAGGAAGAAGCGATCGACCTGATGAAGAAAGCAGCAAAAGCTACTTACGGAAGAAAAGGTGACAAGATCGTTCAGATGAACTATGACGCAATCGATGCAGGTGCAAAACAGGTTGTTGAAGTAACTGTACCGGAAAGCTGGAAAGATGCAGCTGACGAAGGTTTATTCACACCGGAAGTAAAAGGCGGAAGAAAAGAAGTTGTAGACTTCGTTAAGAATATCCAGGCAAAAGTAAACGCTCAGGAAGGCAACTCTCTGCCGGTATCTGCATTTACAGAATACGTAGATGGTACAACACCGTCAGGAACAGCTGCTTACGAAAAACGTGGTATTGCAGTGGATATCCCGATCTGGCAGCCGGAGAACTGTATCCAGTGTAACCGTTGTGCGTATGTATGTCCGCACGCAGTTATCCGTCCGGTAGCTCTGACAGAGGAAGAAGCTGCAAACGCACCGGAAGGAATTCAGACAATTCCGATGATCGGTATGCCGGATATGAAGTTTACCATGACAGTCTCCGCTTACGACTGTACAGGATGCGGCTCCTGCGCAAATGTATGTCCTGGAAAGAAGGGCGAGAAGGCTCTCGTTATGGGCAACATGGAAGCAAATGCAGGAGAGCAGGTATACTTCGATTTCGGAAGAGAAATTCCGGTAAAACCAGAAGTAGTAGCAAAATTCAAAGAAAATACTGTAAAGGGAAGCCAGTTCAAACAGCCGCTGCTTGAGTTCTCAGGCGCATGTGCAGGATGTGGTGAGACACCTTACGCAAAACTTGTTACACAGTTATTCGGTGACAGAATGTACATCGCAAACGCAACAGGATGTTCTTCTATCTGGGGTAACTCCTCACCGTCCACACCATACACAGTAAACGCAGAAGGCAAGGGACCTGCATGGTCTAACTCCCTCTTCGAAGACAACGCTGAGTTTGGATATGGTATGCTTCTTGCAAACAAGGCAATCAGAAATGGATTAAAGACAAAAGTAGAGTCTGTTGCAGCATCTGAAAACGCTTCTGAAGAAGTAAAAGCAGCATGTCAGGAATGGCTTGATACATTCTCCTGCGGCGCAACAAACGGAACAGCTACAGACAAACTGGTAGAAGTTCTTTCAGGATGCGACTGCGAAGTATGCAAAGACATCGTAAACAATAAAGATTTCCTCGCTAAGAAGTCACAGTGGATCTTCGGCGGAGACGGATGGGCATATGACATCGGATTCGGCGGACTTGACCACGTACTTGCAAGCGGACAGGATATCAACATCATGGTATTCGATACAGAGGTTTACTCCAACACAGGCGGACAGTCCTCCAAGGCTACAAAGACAGGTGCGGTAGCACAGTTTGCAGCAGGCGGAAAAGAAACCAAGAAGAAAGACCTTGCGGGTATCGCGATGAGCTACGGCTATGTATACGTTGCTCAGATCGCAATGGGCGCTGACTTCAACCAGACAGTAAAAGCGATCTCCGAGGCTGAGGCTTATCCGGGACCGTCACTGATCATTGCTTACGCTCCATGTATCAACCATGGTATCAAGAAGGGTATGAGCAAAGCTCAGACAGAAGAACAGCTCGCAGTAGAGTGCGGATACTGGAACAACTTCCGCTTCAACCCGGCTGCAGAGAACAAGTTCACACTTGACAGCAAGGCTCCTACAGGAGACTATCAGGAATTCCTCAACGGAGAAGTTCGTTACAACTCTCTTGTAAGACAGGATCCGGAAAAAGCAAAAGTTTTATTTGCCAAGAACGAACAGGAAGCAAAGGAGAGATACGAATATCTCAACAAACTTGTTACACTGTACGGAAAAACAGAATAATTGAATGCCATAGAATGACAGATCATAATCGATACAGGGACGTATTAATGGTACGTCCCTGTATTTTGTTTAAGAGGAAACTTTGTTCCCTGCTAAACAAAAACGCTCCGCTTTCTTTGAAAATCGATGTCGTTTTGGCAGATTGACTTATTCTATAAACTGGTTTTTTGCATAAACTTTCTCTATAGATAAAATATATATATGATAATGATTGAAATTCACACAACGAACGAATGAAAATGCATTAAAAATGAATAAATATTCAAAAAGTGACAACTTGCATAAAATAGTAGGTTTTCAATTATGTGAAAAACTAGACAAAAACTGTACTTGGTTCTAGTATAAACTGCACAAGTGTGTTTTTTACACGAACAAATTGAGCGACAATAATGGTCTTGCATAAGAAAATAAGCGAAAATGATAAAAAAGTAACAAATAAAATAAAAAAATATCGAAAAGTATAAAAA
Source organism: Sellimonas catena (assembly GCF_027924685.1). Classification (NCBI taxonomy): domain Bacteria; kingdom Bacillati; phylum Bacillota; class Clostridia; order Lachnospirales; family Lachnospiraceae; genus Sellimonas; species Sellimonas catena. The sequence goes on along the minus strand of NZ_BSBO01000020.1, from coordinate 31,392 downwards.
AACATGACAAAATGTTTGTTGTCAGGTTGACAATCCTAAACCAAAGGTGATAATATAAATATACATTTTAGATAGGGGGGGGGGTAACACCAGATGGATACAATCCAGAAGCTGAGAATATATATGGAAGAGAAGAAGGTAGATTCTTTCTTTGTCGCAAAGCCGGCCAACGTCCGTTATATCAGTTCATACACAGGTGAAGATTCTTATCTGTTTATTACACAGAAAAAGCAGTTCTTTATCACAGACCCAAGATATACGGAGCAGGCATCGTATGAATGCCCGGACTATGAAGTGGTCAACTGGCGGACACCGAACAATACGATCGGGATGACCGTTCAGAGGCTGGCCTCCGAAGAAGGAGCAAAGACGATTGCGTTCGAGGAAGATCATCTTACCTTTTCTTTTTATGAATCGATCCGCAGCCAGGGCGAGGCGGAGATGGTGCCAACGGTCAATGTGATCGAGGAGTTCCGTTCTGTTAAGAACAGTGAAGAAGAAGGATATTTAAGAGCAGCATGTGAGATTGCATCCCGGGCATTTGACAAGATCATCAAAGATATCCGCGTTGGAATGACAGAGAAGGAACTTGCTTCCAGACTTTCCCATTACATGGTAATGGAGGGAGCAGACACAAAGCCGTACGGCGGAATATTGATTTCCGGAGCAAGGACATCACTTCTCCACGGTATTCCATCCAGCAAGGCCATCGAATACGGTGACTTCGTCCTGATGGATTACGGATGCCAGTTCAATGGTTATCTTTCCGATATGACAAGAACGGTTGTAGTCGGAAAAGCGACAGAGAAGCAGAAGGAAGTCTACAATCTCTGCCGGCAGATGACAGAAGACGTGGAAGCGGCGATCAAGCCGGGAGTGACAGGTACCGAGTGTTACGAGGCATCACTGAAAGCGATCAAGGACACAGAGTATCTGAACTACAATTACGGAGGGATCGGCCATGGAGTCGGCCTGTTCGTACATGAGCTTCCATTTATTGGAAGCAACAGCAAAGATGTTCTCCAGGAGGGGAACATTATGACGGTAGAACCGGGGATTTATATACCGGGATGGGGCGGCGTCCGGGTCGAAGACCAGGGCCTTGTCACAGCAAAGGGATATGAAAACCTGATAAGTGCTACACATGAGTTGATAGAACTTTAAAAAAGGAGGACACATTATGAAGAAAAAAGTATTTGCGGCGCTGCTTGCGACAGCGATGGTGGGAACCATGCTTGCAGGATGCAGTACACCGGGAAGTAAAAGCGGCGGAGACGGCGGAAACAGTGATGAAAAAGTATTCCGTTATTCCACATCCACAGAGCCGACCACACTGGATCCGACAAAGAGTAACAGTATTCCGGACAACGAAGTTCAGCATGCCCTGACAGAAAGCCTTGTCCGCAACACAGGTGGTGAAGTTAATCCTGGTGTTGCAGAAAGCTGGGAAGTTTCGGAAGACGGACTTACCTACACATTCCATCTGAATCCGGATGCAAAATGGAGTGATGGAGAGCAGATTACAGCTCAGGATTTTGTCTACAGCTGGCAGAGATTGATGAATCCGGACACAGCAGCTCCGTATGCATTCATCGGTGAATATATTAAGAATGGTCTTGCAGTAGAAAAAGGCGAGATGGATCCGTCCCAGCTTGGCGTAGTAGCACAGGATGACACCACGCTTGTAGTTACGCTGGAGCGTCCGACAGTATACTTCTTAAGTATGATCGGGGCACAGGCACAGTTCGCACCACTCCGTCAGGATATCGTAGAGGAGTACGGCTCCGATTTTGCTGCTGACTACGAGAAGAATGTATATTCTGGACCATATGTCCTGACAAAATCTTCTGACAACCAGTGGTTCTTTGAACCAAACGAAGAATATTGGGACAGAGATTCCATTAAAATGGATCGCGTAGAATTAAATTACGTACAGAACCCGGATACAGCAGTAGCAATGTATGAGGATGGAGAACTGGATTATGTTCAGCTTCCGTCAGCTTCCATCAGTGCATATGAGGGAAAGGACAACACATTCCTCAATGGTAATGTTGACTACTTCTACTTCAATGTAGGCGGTGACTGCCCGGAACTTGCCAACAAAAATATGCGCCTCGCGTTAAACTATGCTCTTGATAGAAACAAGTACAATCAACTTGTAAACTCTGGATATTACAAACCGAGTACAGGACTTGTATTCAGCGGTCTGACAGGAATAGAATCTACATATGGGGAAGAATCCACACTGGAAGGCTACCCGCTTGACGGTGACGATGCAAAAGCAAAAGAATATTTGAATGCAGCATTATCCGAACTTGGATATTCTGATCCATCGGAAGTAACCTTGACACTGACTACAACTGACACGGAAAGCGCCAAGAAACAGGCTGAAGTTTGTCAGGAAATGTGGAATAAGACATTGGGAATCAATATTGAGATTGAACAGATCACATACGCTGAATGCCTGTCACGTCAGCAGTCCGGTGACTTTGAGATCGTATGGGCCGGCTGGGGATCTGACTACGACGATCCGTACAGTTATCTGGAACTTTTCATGTCAAGCAGCGCTTACAACTACAGCGGATTCCAGAATGACGAATATGATGCGTTGATGACGGCAACTCAGACAGAGATTGATGCGGCAAAACGTATGAACATGATGCACCAGGCAGAGCAAATTCTGATTGATGAGGGCGCATTTCTTCCGCAGGCAGAACGTGAGATCCACTATCTGCTGAACGAAAACGTGAAAGATGTGACATTCTTCTACTGCAGCGTTAACATTGACTGGGTATATGCAGACGTTGCTGCTGAATAATATTTGAACAGTATAAAAGTGAATAAGACGAATTCCGCTGCCCAGTAACAACTGGACAGCGGAATTCTTGAAAAGACAGAGATGACTCAGGAAAGCCCAAAGGTGGGGATCTGATCTTTCCTGGGCCATCTCGCTAACAACAGGAGGAAGAAGGATGGCAAAATATATTTTAAAACGAGTGGTAGCAGCCATTCTGACGGTCTGGGTACTGATTACTATCGTATTTTTCCTTGTACGTCTGATGCCGGGCGAGCCGTTTACCAGCGCGAAGCTGACGCCGGAAGTTAAGGCAAACATGGAAGCATATTACGGATTTGACAAGCCGATGATCGTACAGTATGGAACCTATATGGCAAACCTGCTTCAGGGTGATTTCGGATACTCTATGAAGTACACAAACAGAACTGTAAACGATCTGATTGGGGAGACGTTCCCGTATTCAGCGGATCTTGGTATCAGGGCACTTGTTATGGCGGTTTCGATCGGTTTGATTTTAGGTATCATTTCAGCAAGAAACCGTGGGAAGAAAATTGATTTCTTCTGCGTTATTGTCGCGGTTTTGGGAACCAGTATTCCTGACTTTATCATGGGTGCGGTGCTTCAGTATTTCTTTGGTATTAAATGGGGTCTGTTCCCGGTGGCAAGGTATGAGGGAATCGAATACACGATTCTGCCGGCCTTTGCCCTGGCGTTCTATACGCTGGCATCTGTTTCACGAATCATGCGTGCAAGTATGCTGGAAGTAACGTCCCAGGATTATATTAAAACAGCGCGCTCCAAAGGAGTGTCTGAACTTCGGATCACATGTAAACATCAGATCCGGAACGCGATCATGCCGGTTATGACTGTTATGGGACCAACGGTTGCGTCTGTGTTGACCGGTACATTCGTTATCGAGTCCATTTTCGCGATTCCTGGAATGGGACGTCACTATGTACAGAGTGTATCCAACAACGACTACTCCATGGTACTTGGAATGACTGTATTCTATGGTATTTTCCTTGTATTTTGTAATCTGATCGTGGATATTCTGTACGGTGTTGCAGATCCGCGTGTACGTATTGGAAAGAAATAAGGTAGGTGAGAGACATGGCAGAATTAAAAAAAGAACAATTTGTAATAAAAGGAAAAGATACGATCCGTATGGAGAGTATCAGCCGTCCGTCTCTTTCCTTCTGGTCAGATGCCTGGAGACGGCTTCGTAAAAATAAAAGTGCAGTTGTCGGGCTGTGTATCGTAGCAATTTATGCAGTGCTTGCGATTTTTGCCCCGATATTCAGTCCGTATACACAGTCTGAAATGGATGTTAACTCTCAGAATGCGTTTATTTCAGCGGCACACTGGCTTGGATGTGATTCCACCGGCCGTGATATGTGGACCCGTATCTGGATGGGAGCGCGCGTTTCCCTTTCCATCGGTCTGATTTCCGCTGTGCTGAATATGTGTGTTGGAGCGGTTATCGGAGGTCTGTGCGGCTTCTACGGCGGCAAACTTGATATGATCGTGATGCGTATTGTCGATCTGCTCTATGGTATTCCAAGTCTTATTATCACGATCCTTGTTATGATGGTGCTTGGTAAAGGTATTGCACCTCTGATTGTTGCGATGTGCGTTGTCGGATGGATCGGTACATGCCGTTTCGTTCGTGGTGAGGTATACCGTATCAAAGAGCAGGATTTCGTCCTTGCGGCAAAAGTCCTTGGTGTGCGTGATTTTACAATTATTATCAAACATATTATTCCGAATATTCTGGGTATGTTAATTACAAACCTTTGTATGGCAATCCCGGGAGCCATTTTCCAGGAAGCATTCCTGTCCTACATCGGACTTGGTATCACACCTCCTGACTGTAGCTGGGGTGTTATCTGTAAAGAGGGAATTCAGTACCTGCGCTACTATCCGCATCAGATCCTGATTCCGGCATTTTTTGTCTGTACGACAATGCTGGCGCTGAACCTTCTTGGAAACGGACTTAGAGACGCGGTTGACCCGAAACTGCGTGGAACGGAATAGGAGGAACGGATAAATGGCAGAAAAAGAGAAACTTCTTGAATTAAAAAATGTTGTGTACTCTTTCCACACCTATGGTGGGGAAGTAAAGGCTGTCCGTGATGTCAGCTTTGAAGTACGCAAAGGGGAGATCCTCGGAATTGTAGGAGAGTCCGGATGCGGAAAGTCCGTTACAGCGCAGTGTATCATGCGTCTGAATCCGGAACCGCCGGGATTCTTTGAAGGCGGGGAAATCCTGTTTAACGGAAAAGACGTCCTGAAGATGGATAAAAAAGAGCTTAGACAGCTTCGTGGAGGAGATATCGGATTTGTATTTCAGGATCCGATGACATCCTTGAACCCGACAATGAGAGTCGGCGCACAGATCGAAGAGGTGTTCATTGGCCGGGCAGGTGTTTCAAAAAAGGAAGTTAAGGAAAAGGCACTGGAGATTATGAAACTGGTAGGTATCTCTGATGTTGAGAAACGTTACCGCCAGTATCCGCATGAGCTTTCCGGCGGTATGAAACAGCGTGTCATGATCGCGATCGCTCTTGTAAGCAGGCCGAGCCTTGTTATCTGTGATGAGCCGACGACATCTCTGGATGTTACAATCGAGGCACAGATCCTGGATCTGCTTCTTGAGCTGAGAGAAAAGCTTGGAACATCCATTATCATGATTACCCATGACCTTGGTGTTATTGCCCGTATGTGTGACCGCGTCGTTGTTATGTACGGCGGAAAGGTTGTAGAGCAGGGAACTGCACAGGAAATCTTTTACAATACGGCTCATCCGTATACAAAGGGACTGATGGATTCTATAGCAAAACTGGATACGAAGAAAGGTCAGAGACTGAAACCGATTGAAGGTACGCCTCCGGATCTGTTCTTCCCGCCGAAAGGATGTCCGTTTGCGGCAAGATGTGAGTATGCGATGGATGTATGCAAGGACAATCCGCCGTATACATATCAGTTATCAGATGAACATATTACAAACTGCTGGTTACAGCATGAATATGCTCCGGACACAGACTTCAAGAAAGAAGGAGCCGTAGCAGTAGAGAAAGGAGAGGTGGCAGAAGATGGAAAATAAGGAAAAACAGCCTCTCGTTCAGGTAAAGCATTTATGTAAATATTTCAAAGTGGGAAGACATGCCGAACTGAAAGCGGTAGACGATGTTTCTTTTGATATCTATAAAGGAGAGACGGTCGGACTGGTAGGAGAGTCAGGATGTGGAAAATCCACGACAGGACGTTGCATGATCCGTCTGTACGAACCGACAAAAGGTGAAGTCATTTACGATGGGAAAGATATCACAAAGCTTTCCAAAGCAGAGCAGAAAGAGTTCTGTCAGAAAGTACAGATGATCTTCCAGAACCCGTATGCATCTTTGAATTCCCGTATGACGGTAAAGGAAATCGTAGGAGAGGGATTAAAGCAGCATGGAACCCCGAAGAATGAGATTGACAAAAAAGTAGAGGCATTGCTGGAAACTGTCGGATTGAACAAGGACCATATGTCCCGTTTCCCGCACGAGTTCTCAGGTGGACAGAGACAGCGTATCGGTATCGCGAGAGCCCTTTCGGTAGATCCGGAGTTCATTATCTGTGATGAACCGATCTCCGCTCTGGATGTATCCATTCAGGCTCAGGTTATCAATATGCTGAAAGATCTTCAGGAACAGCGGGGACTGACATATCTGTTTGTTGCCCATGACTTAAGTGTCGTTAAATACATTTCCGACCGCGTGGTTGTTATGTATCTTGGAATGATTGTGGAACAGGCAGAGACAGAAGAGCTTTACAGCAATCCGCAGCATCCGTATACGAAAGCACTGCTTTCCGCGATTCCGGAGGCAGATCCGGATAAGGCAAAAGCAAACCGCCGTATCCCGATCAAAGGAGAGATCCCAAGCCCGATCAATCCGAAACAGTGTTGCCGTTTCGCAGAACGTTGTGAATATGCAACGGACCGATGCTTTAATGAAGTGCCGGAGTTAAGAGAAGTATGTCCGGGACACAAGGTAGCGTGCCATCTGATGGATGAAAAATAAAATCAGAATAATGAAGAATTAAAAGGGATTATCGGTTAATACCGATTTTTAACCCCTGACATGAAAAGAAGAGGCAGTCCCAGAGAAATCAGGCTTTTTCAAAGTCTGATTTCTCTATGGAACTGCCTCTTCCTTTTTGTAGCCCCTATTTTAGGGCACAAAAACCCCTTGTTTGGATTTTTAGGTTTCGCTCCTCAGCTAAGCGGTTTTCTGCTCCTTTTTTCCTTCGTATTTCTTTAGCTCATCATGTAAAAAGCGATGGTATTTCATGATATTTCTGCCAATCGCATACAGCATGAATTCTTTATATACTTTTTCTTTTGAACGGTAGTGAAAACGCCGGAAGTCTTCGTTCTCTTTGATATCTCCAAAGTGTCCTTCTGTCTGGATTGACCGGATCTGTCGTTTCAGGATTCCTTCTTCGCTCTGGATATTGGCATTCGATTCTTCCTTTAACTCTTCCCATCGTTCATTGATCTTCATAACCTTATTCCGGTCTGAATCTTTTTCTGCATTGTATTTATAAAGACATCTGGATTTCTGCCCGCAGCCGCTGCAGTCCTCACATCCATACACTTCGAACGTCTGGGTATAGCCGTCCTGCTTTTTGTGTTCTGTCCGGATATGATGCAGTTCTCTTCCGTCATGACAGATATAATAATGCTCATCTTCGAAGACTGCGGATCCCATGTTGTAATATTTCCCGATGTCTTCTTTATAAGCGCGGGTTTTTCGCTTCTCATGATCCTGAAGTTTGATATAACTCCGGATTTTATTCTCTTTTAGATATAACAGGTTCTTTTCACTGCAGTAGCCGCTGTCGGCAGTCACCGCTTCCAACTGATCCCCAAATGCACTCTGATGCTTTTTCAGGACCGGGATCAGCGTGTTGTAGTCTGTCCGGTCATTGCTTACATATCCGTGGACAATAAAGTAATTCTCTACCGCGATCTGGACATTGTATGCCGGTTTTAACTGTCCGTTCATCATATGGTCTTCTTTCATCCGCATGAAGGTTGCTTCCAGGTCTGTCTTGGAATAGCTGTTGCGGTCTTTCCCCATAATCTCAAAACATTCCTTATATTTCATCAGGCGGGTTCCGCATTCTTCCAGTTCTTCATAAAGCTTCTGGATCTCCGGCTTGTGTTTCCCTTTCCCGTAAACGAATCCGATCCCCTCTCCTTCTGCAATCCGCATCAGGTTCTTCTGCAGCTTCAGGATCTCAAGCGGGGAACAGTGATCGATCTCAATGACGGTGTTATTGGAGATCTTTTTATGCTTTGTTAGTTTCCGTTTCCTGTTTTCTTCGATGACTTTCCTGACTTTGTCCATGCCTTCGATCACGAACATATGGGCATCTCCGAGATCGTATTTGGGCCCATACCCGTTCTCGGAAAGAAACGCATTATACTTTGCATAAAGGGTATTTATGGTGTCCAGCAGGCCGGCAAGATGATAGTTGAGGCTGCCACGCCAGACGAACGTATATCTGTTTGCATTCGCCTCGATCTTTGTCCCATCGATGTAGAGCTCTTTCAGCGTAATAAGGCCTTCCTTTTTCAAGCGGCGCATGAACTGATAATTCAATTCATCCAGGACTTCTTCCGTCAACTTTTTCCCTTTAAAATCGTAAAAAACATCCCTCTTGGGTTTCTGTCCTCTGGTCAGCCAGATGAAGGCGAGGTCTCGGTGACACAGGTCGACAATCCGATCAACAGCCCTGACTCCGCGCATGTTTGCATAGGTAACAACAGCATACAGCATGATTGGGTTAAACCCGGTTCTTCCCTGATCTGAATAACAGGCCAGCAGGCCTGAAAAATCCAACTCCTCCATCACGTTTTTTAGGGTATAGACTGGATCGTCATCGGGTAAACTCAATTCGAAGAAACTGAAGTTAATTTTTTGTTGCCCAATTTCAAAAAAATCGTTATAATAATCTTGTTTTAGCATAGTTCCATTATAACATGGAACGGAGAGGAAGATGGTTGTCGTTAGCCATCTTTTTCTCTTTTTAGAGGATAAATTTCAGGGGCAGATGTGACTCGTATGAGTCACATCTGCCCCTGATTTGGACTATCTATTTCCCGATAGCCCCTTTTTGATGCAAAGGCGTCTGCACCCGTGTAAGAGTTTGGTTATTGGAATGCTGTGTTCCGGTCTAATATTCCGGATAATCGGCTGCTGTCTGGTACTGCCGCAGAAAATCCGGGGTCTGCCCATGTGGATCATCCGGCATAATATGTCCGCTTTCGGCATGACGAAATGGATTGGGTACGTTGACAGTAAGAAGCCGAACGACCTTGTTTGTGTGATTCATCCAGTTATGACTTTCGTTGGAATGAATCTGGATACTGTCACCCGGATACAGCGTATATTGGGAAGAACCCACCTGAATGGTGGCAATGCCTTCCAGAATATAGATGAACTCCTCGCCGTTATGCGTATACATTTCCAGATTTTCTTCTGCTGTGTTGGCAAGTGGAAGCAGGGTAAAAATTCTTGGAAGAAAATCGAAGGAAGAAACATCGTGGCTTAAAATATGCTGGATGATCTGAGGCCCGACCTGTACTGCCGGAAGGGCAAAACTGTGTACAACAGGATCTGAAATATCCTTTACCGGTTCCTCGTCGAAAAAGCTGGTAAGACTTACGCCGAGAACTCCGGCTATATTTTCCAGTGTGTCGATTGCTATAGATGACATGCCCCGTTCCATCTGGGAGAGAAATCCGGTGGACAGGTTTGTCTTTTCGCTGAGCTGCTTCAGCGTCATATTCTGTGAGGTACGTAATGCTTTGATTTTTTCTCCGATACTTGCGTTCTGGTTCATAATATAACCCCCATTCTTTGGTAATAACAGTATATTGACTTTTTTTTGTCAAGTCAACCTTTTTCACGCCGCCTGTCTATTCATAGAAATGAAACATTAAATGTAAAATATTTCACAAAGTTCACAAATGATAAAAATATGACAATAATTTCTGATAAAAGCTTCACAATCGAATAAAAATATTCATAAATATGAACAAAAGGATTGACGAAAATGAAAACTATGCTATAATAAAAGCATAAACTAGAACGCGGTCTAACAAGCAAACAGAAAAAGTGCACAAGAACAAGAAGGAGGATACTGGGGTGAAAATCAGAAAAACATTTCATACGATAGACACACATACCTGTGGTGAGCCAACGAGAAATGTGATTGGTGGAATCCCGAACATACCGGGTAAGACGATGCAGGAAAAGCTGGAGTATATGTCCACAGAGGGAGACTGGCTCAGAAAGCTTCTGACATTTGAACCAAGAGGAAATGAAGTAATGTCAGGAACACTGATCATGGAGCCGTGCAATCCGGAGGCGGATTTCGGAGTGCTGTATTTTGAGGTCGGCGGATGGATGCCGATGTGCGGACACGATACGATCGGAGTCGGAACCGCACTTGTGGAAGCCGGCATGGTTGATGTGCAGGAGCCTTACACCTATGTAACTCTTGATACTGCGGCAGGTCTTGTAAAGCTTCAGATTGAAGTGCGCGACTGCTCGGCTGTAAACGTTACTTTCGTGAATGCACCGGCATTTGTTATGGTTCGGGATGCGGAAATCACAACAAGCAAGTACGGAACAGTGAAAGCGGATATCGCATACGGCGGAAATATTTACGCGATTCTTCCGGCTGCATCCGTAGGACTTCACATCAATCCGCAAAGTTCTTCACTTTTGATTCAGGCGGGCAATTACCTGAAGCAGCGGATCAATGAACAGATTGCTGTGCAGCATCCTACGATTCCGTTTGAGCATCATGTGACACATGTTGAGTTTTATGAGCCGACAGATCAGGAAGACGGAGCAATCAAAAATGCAGTTATTATCCCGCCGGGAGCGATTGACCGTTCACCGTGCGGAACCGGAACATCGGCCAAGCTTTCTGTCCTGGCGGCAAAGGGAGAAATCAAAAAGGGCGAGAGCTTCATTCACCAGAGCATCATCGGCAGCCAGTTCAAATGTAAATACCTGGATGATGCAGAGGTGGCCGGCATACCGGCGGTGATTCCGCAGGTGACAGGAAGAGCCTGGGTGACAGGAATCCATACATTCCTTCTGGATCCGGAAGACATTTTCCAGGAGGGTTATCAGCTGGCATAAGGGCGGAAAGGAGACAAAAAGATGGAAACAGATACAATGAGAGTATTACATCATCCGATCCTGGGAGAACTCGGTCAGGATGACTATGTGGAGATTATCGTGGATGGAAAAAAGCTTCAGGCAAAGAGCGGCGAGACGATCGCGGCGGCGCTGATGGCAAACGGAATCCACATTCACAGATATACAACGAAAAAGCATGAGCCGAGAGGTGTGTTCTGCGGCATCGGACAGTGTACGGACTGCGTCATGACAGTGAACGGGAAACCGAATGTCCGTACCTGCATCACTCCGGTGGAAGACGGTATGGTAATTGAGACACAACAGGGATTCGGAAAGAGAGGCACGAAAGAATGAAAAGAGAAGTAGTAATCATCGGCGGCGGCCCGGCAGGGCTTGCGGCGGCAATCGAAGCAAAAAAAGACGGCTGTGACGTGCTTCTCGTAGATGAGAACAGACGTGCCGGCGGCCAGCTTTTCAAACAGCTTCACAAATTCTTTGGTTCCAGGGCACACCGTGCCGGCGTCAGAGGAATCGATATCGGAAAACAGCTCCTTCAGGAGACGGAAGAACTTGGAATTGACTTCTGGCTGAACAGCGCCTGCATCGGAATTTTCCCGGACAAGAGAGCAGCAGTATTGAGAGATGGAAAAACAGAAATCATAGAGGCGGAGAAACTTCTTCTTTGCACAGGCGGCGCGGAGAATCCGCTCCGGTTCCCGGGATGGACCCTTCCGGGTGTCATGGGAGCAGGTGCGGCACAGACGATGGCAAACGTACAGAGAGTGCTTCCGGGCAAGAGGATTCTGATGATCGGATCCGGAAATGTAGGTGTGATCGTTGCCTACCAGCTCCTTCAGGCAGGGGCGGATGTAGTCGGAATCGTGGAAGGAATGCCGAAGATCGGTGCTTACGGTGTGCACGCGGCGAAAATCCGCCGTGCGGGAATTCCGTTCTATCTTGGCAGCACCATTGCAGAGGCTAAGGGAACGGACCATGTAGAAAAAGCAGTGATCGCAAAATTTGAAAACGGACAGATTGTAAAGGGCACGGAGATGGAAACCGATGTGGACGTCATCTGTGTGGCAGTCGGACTCCGTCCGCTTTCCGAACTGGCACAGATGGCAGGAGTACAGCATGATTTCATTCCGGAGATGGGCGGATGGATGCCGCTTCACAACGCGGATATGGAGACGAGCGTGCCGGGAATCTACGTTGCCGGAGATACGGCGGGAGTGGAAGAGGCCAGCACAGCGATGGATGAAGGAAGACTTGCGGCGGCAGCAGCTGCGGAAGCACTTGGACATCTGACGAAAGAACAGGCAGAAGAGAAAAAGGCCGAAATCAGAGAGAGGCTGGATTCCCTGAGGCAGGGACCGTTCGGAGACCGGAGAATGTCGGCAAAAGAACGGATCATCAAGAAGGGGGTTTAATAGAGATGGCAACAGGAATCATTTATGATGGATACCCGTCTATGGACGAAATCAAAGAGGCAAATGGATGGCCGGACGAAGAACGCTTCGCGAAAGGCCCGGTGGCAGTGGTTGAGTGTGTACAGCAGATTCCGTGTAATCCTTGCGAATCCGCATGCCCGCTTCATGCAATTCATATCGGGGAACCGATTACCAATACGCCTCAGGTAGACAGAGAAAAATGTATCGGATGCGGCATGTGCGTTGCAGCCTGCCCGGGACTTGCGATTTTCCTTGTAGATAAGAGCTATTCCGAGACAGAAGCCACAGTCAGCTTCCCGTTTGAATACGATCCGCTTCCGGAAAAAGGAGCAGAAATAGACGCCCTTTCCCGTGCGGGAGAGTATGTTTGCAAAGGACGTGTGATCAAGGTAATGAATCCGAAAAAGAACGACCACACACCGGTTGTAACCATTGCGATCCCGAAAGAACATGCGGACACTGTCCGGACAATGAGAAGACTGAAGCTTCCGGAAGCACACGAAGGATTCCACCCGGTAGAACCGGAAGGACCGCTGGATGACGATGTGATCGTATGCCGCTGTGAGGAAATTACAGCAGGAGAAATCAGAAAAGCGATCCGGGAATACCATGCAACAACTGTGACGGAAGTCAAGAGAAGAGTCCGTGCCGGAATGGGACTCTGCCAGGGCAGGACATGCGGCAAACTGGTGAGCCGGATTATCGCAGAAGAAACAGGCAAAAAGATGAATGAAATTCAGGGAAGCACGGACCGGCCTCCGGTACGCCCTGTAACATTTGGAGAACTTGCAGAAGATGGAGAAGATCAGGAGGGATAAAAACATGGGCAAAGCATATGATGTAGCGGTCATCGGGGCCGGTGCCATCGGATCATCCGTGGCATACTTTAACGCAAAAAAGGGAGCCTCTGTCGTCCTGATTGACGCCGGGGACATTGCACAGTCCACAAGCAGCAGAAGTGATGGAAATGTTCTTGTCTGCGACAAACAGCCGGGATTTGACGCTCTGTTTGCAAAGGCCAGCCAGGATATGTTCGAAGGTTTAAGCAAAGAGCTGGATTATGATTTTGAGTGGAGACAAAGGGGAAGTCTCTTTCTCACAGAGACGGAAGAAGAATTTCAGATGGCGTCCGAGTTCTGTGAATCTATGAAGAAATGCGGAATTCCGATGCGGATGATGGACAGACAGGAAGTTCAGGATGATGAACCGTATCTTGCAAAAGATGTCTATGGGGGACTGGAAACCATGTCGGACGGCTCGGTTTATCCGATTGGACTGACTTATGGTATGGCATTGGGAGCAGAGAAAAAAGGCGCGGTGCTTTCTTTACATAACCGTGTCAAAGGAATCCGCCGGGACGGCAACGCATTTGTCATTGAAACAGAAAACGGGGAAATCGCAGCGAAGAATATTGTGGACGCCTGCGGAGTATGGGCCCCGGTGATCGGAAAGATGGTAGGACTTGACATTCCGATTCAGGCCCGCCAGGGACAGATCCTGGTTTCCGAGCAGACCTTCCAGGTGGCAAGAAGAAAAGTACATGAATTCGGATATATGTCCACAAAGTTCCAGAGCGACGGATACAAGCGTCCGGTATCGGAACGGGTGGAAAAATACGGAGTTGCTTTCGTATTTGAGCCGACAGCATCCAACAACTTCCTCATCGGTTCTTCCAGAACCTTTGCAGGAGAAGATACAAGAAGCAGCATTGAAGTCATGAAGGCAATGGCAGAGCGTGCGATCCGTTTCTTCCCTGTAATCGCAGATATCAAAGTGATCCGTTCCTACAGTGGACTTAGACCTTACACGCCGGACCACATGCCGATCGTATCCGGCACTCCGGTAGAAGGCTTCTACATTGCGGCCGGACACGAAGGAGACGGAATCGGACTTTCCCCGATCACAGGAAAAGTCATGGCAGATATGATTGCGGGAGAAGAACCGTTTATGGATTTAAGCCCGCTGAAATTTGACCGGTTTGCAGCCGGACAGGCATAGAGAGACGACAAAGTCAAGGAGGTAAAACATGAACACACAGTTTCAGGGCATTTATGCCGTAGTAGTCACACCATTCCACGAGGACGGAACATTTGATTTCGAGTCAGCAAAGAAAAATCTGGACTGGCTGATCGAACAGGGCGTGCAGGGAGTCTGCATCCTTGGAGCAACAGGTGAATATCAGAGTATTTCCGATGAAGAACATATGGCATATGTAAAAGAGATCGTTCCATATGTAAAGGACCGTGTCAGCGTCATTGTAGGGGCTTCCAGAGAACGCCCGGAAGACGTGGTCAAACTTGTCAACAACATCAAGGAATGCGGCGCTCATGCGGCAATGGTGCTTCCATCCTTCTACTGCCATCCGGCACAGGACGAGATCGTTGAGCACTACCGTTATATTGAAGAGCAGACTCAGTTCCCGATCGTGGCATATAACAATCCGGGATCTGCCGGAATCGAAATTGGCCAGGAAGCATTCCGGGAGATCATGGCACTTCCATACACAGCGATCGTAAAAGAGTCCAGCGGAAGCATGCAGAAGCTGACAGAAGTCCTGATGGATGCTCCGGAAAAGGTATCTGTATTCTGCGGATGCGACAATCTTGCATATGAAAGCTTTGCCGACGGTGCCTGCGGATGGATCTGCATGCTTGCAAATGTAGCTCCGAAACAGTGCGTGGAACTTTACGAGGCGGTTTATGTAGAAGGAGATCTGAAAAAAGGAAAAGAAATCTACAAAGAGATTCTGCCGGCGCTGAATGTGCTGGAGTCATTCCCGAAGCCGGTGCAGGCGTTAAAATACGGCCTTGGCAAAAAGGGATTAAACGGTGGATATGTCAGAAGACCGCGTATGGAATTAAATGATGAAGAAAAAGCATATCTTTCCGAAGCAATGAAATTTGAAACACTTCGATAGGTTATAGAACAGGCATAAAATTTCAGAAAGAGAGGTAAGAGCAGTATGGAAATCCGTAAACTGTACATCAATGGAGAATGGGTAGATTCATCACAGGACGAGTGGATTGAGATCGAGAATCCGGCTACGCACGAAATCATCGCCAAAGTACCAAGAGGAAACAAAGACGATGTAGACAGGGCAGTAAAGGCTGCAAGAGCAGCATTTGAAACATGGCAGTACACTCCTCTGAAAGAGAGAGTGGAGCTGATGAAAAAAGTTGTGGCCGGTCTGGAAGAAAGACGCCAGGAACTGATCGAGACCATCACCAAAGAACTTGGTTCTCCGTACAAGGTTTCCGCGGAAGTGCATACGGATCCGTTTATTCTGGAAGCAAAACATTATATCAAGACCGCTTCTGAATTCCCGTATGAGCAGAGAAGACTGACTTCTGTCGTAAGAAGAGAACCGGTGGGCGTTGTCGGAGGACTGACTCCGTGGAATTTCCCTCTGGAGCAGATTGAAAAGAAAGTTGTGCCGGCGCTTCTGGCAGGAAACTGTGTTGTATTAAAACCAAGCCAGTACACTCCGCTGACCGCATACATTCTCGCAGAAGAAATTGACAAGGCAGGATATCCGGCAGGTGTATTCAACCTGGTAACAGGACGGGGCGGAGAAGTCGGAAATGCCCTTTCCACACATGAAGACGTGGATATGATTTCCTTTACAGGATCTACGGGAGCAGGCCGGGAAGTGGCCAGAATGGCTCTTGGCAATATCAAAAAGATTGCTCTGGAACTGGGCGGAAAATCCGCTGCCATCCTTCTGGACGGCGGAGACTGGGAAAATGGAATTCATTCTGTACTGGAGACTGTCGTACCGAACGCAGGACAGACATGCAACGCGCTGACAAGACTTCTGGTGCCGAAGGACGGACTTGCACGCGCAGAGGAAATCATCAAAAAACAGCTGGAAGAATACAAATACGGACCGGCCGATGATCCGACGGTAACACAGGGACCGCTTTCATCCAAAAAGCAGTTTGACCGTGTCAAAGGCTACATTGAACTTGGATTACAGGAAGGTGCCAGAATGGTAGCCGGAGAAGTGCCGGAAGATAACGGAAGCTATTATGTAAAACCGGTGATCTTCAGTGATGTAAAACCGGATATGAGAATCGCACAGGAAGAGATCTTCGGACCGGTACTGGTAGTGATCCCTTACGAAACACAGGAAGAAGCGGTTCAGATTGCAAACGACAGCATCTACGGACTGGCAGGCGCTGTATTTGGCCCGGAAGAAGAGGCAAACAAAGTTGCACGTCAGATGAAGACAGGAACTGTTTACGTGAATGAAGGACAGTGGGACCCGACATCCCCGTTCGGCGGATACAAACAGTCCGGACTCGGAAGAGAAGGCGGCGTAGAGGGATACGAAGAATTCCTTGAAATCAAGACAATCTACGACAAGTAGGATAAAACATGCCATAATAACCTCACGAAGCACGGGGCAGCGGCTCGTAAAGAGCTGCTGCCTCTTGTGCTTTTTAGAATATTCTGCTATGATGAAGAAGACTTCTCTTTTTCTGTGTTTATTCTGAAAATGCAGTCTGATTTCATATCCGTGTTCTAATCTTTTGTCAAATTTATCATCAAATCTATCATCAAATCAAAGGAGGCTTCTGCCTATGAGTAAAAAACAAAGAAAACCAATATCCAAAAAGAAAAACACATCTTCGAATCATCATGTCAATTCTAAATATAAAGATACACTTTTCCGAATGATATTCCGTGACAAGAAAAATCTGCTCTCTCTTTATAATGCTTTAAACAAAACATCTTATACAAATCCCGATGATATGAAAATTACAACACTGGAAGATGTGATTTATGTGGGAATGAAAAACGATGTGTCCTTTTTATTCTCAAGTATCATGAATCTCTTCGAGCATCAAAGCACATTCAATCCGAATATGCCAGTTCGCGGACTGCTTTATCTGGCGCGGATTTATCAGAATTACATCCGGGAGAATGGGCTGAATATATACAGTTCTACCCAGATTTCTTTACCAGTACCGGTATATGTGGTATTCTATAATGGACGAAAAGAAGAAGCTGAATACCAGGAATTAAAACTTTCGGATGCTTTTAAAAAGTCAGAATTTTCCGGACAGGCGGCTCTGGAATGTCGCGTCATCATGCTGAATATCAATCTTGGACACAACAAAGAACTGTTCGAGAATTGTAGAATCCTCTGGGAATATGCATATTTTATCAATGAAGTCAGAGAGAATCAGAAAAAAGGTAGTTCTATAGAAGTAGCAGTCCGGCAGGCACAGAAGAGCTGTATCGAACAGGACATTCTGAAAGAATTTCTGGAGAAGAACAGTGCGGAGGTGAGCGACGTGATTCTGGAAGAATTTAATGAGGAACAATACGCCGAAGGGCTTAGGGAAGAGGGACGCCAAAAAGGACAGGAAGAAGGAAAAGCGAAAACATTAATCAGCCTTTATCAGAAAAATCTGTTGACGCTTGAGCAGGCAGCGGAAGAGTATGGAACGACAGTAGAGGAATTCCAGAAGCTTTTAGCTAGGAAAGTCTGAAAAGAAGATGGAAAATAAAGTACGGGGCAGCAGTTCTTTACGAGCCGATGCCCCGTTTTGTACAGATCAGGAGCAATTCCGGATATCCGATTCTTCCGGAAGAAAGCCCTCGAAAATAAAGTAGTCAAAAATATGCTCGCAGGCATAATATTCCCGCGGGGATTTTACTGTCCAGGCGAAACATGGAATGCCAAAAACCACCCGGCAGATCGTCAGGGAAAGGGCGCTTCTTGCATGGTGGTCGTAGGCGATGAAGTCCGGCTTTGTCAGAAAGTTGGTCAGCAGATGCCGCGGGAAATAATAGACAGGGTGCACCCGTCCGTCATCCTTGTGAAAATTCATTCCCAGCTGGCCTCTGACGGTATACGGCCGGTATTTCCGAAACCACATCAAAGCCACCGGATGGAAAGATTCGATGCAGTAAGAACCACTGTAATGATCCAGAAGCTCCGCGGCCTTCCGGCAGATGGAACTTCCCACATGTTTATATTTAATCTCCACAAGGAGCGGCACTTTGCCATCTACCAGATCCAGCACATCCTGAAACAGCGGAATGTGCTCAGCCGTACCAAGAACAGGAAGAGCTTTCAGCTCTTCATAAGTCAGCTCATCCACATCTTTTTCAACTCCGCAGATGCGCTTCAGATCAAAATCGTGTGCGGCAACAACCTGACCGTCTTTTGTCAGCTGGACATCCAGTTCGATTCCGTATCCGTGCTCTACAGCGCGCCGGAAAGCGGCCATGGTATTTTCCGGAATTCCGAGACTTAAGTCATGAAGCCCACGGTGGGCATAAAATTTCCCGGGCATCCGCTTCGGACGTCCGATCAATCTTGGCGCGATGGAAAGCAGGTAAAAAAGCCCTGCGGTCAGTCCTCTTTTTATCCATGAATGTCTATTATCTGTCATGATACACTCCTCCTCGACAAAAACCATTGCTTTCTTTTATGATAGCACAAATCCGGCAAAGGGGCAGAAAAATGTTTATAGTTTTTTCATTGGAGTTTCCATGTGCGCTTTGTTATACTATAGTGAGGAATCAATGTTCCATATTGATACAAGAAGAGGTGCGACTAATGAAAGAAAACTTGAAAGAGGTCTATACACAGCGTACGGACAGCTGTGATATGGCAAACAGCGTGGAATTCACAGCACTGATGAATAAATATAAATGTGCGATCATGGAAGTTGAGACAAAACTGAACGTACTGGATGCCGAGTTCTCGCTGAATTATGATCGAAATCCGTTTGAATCCATAGAGACGAGGCTGAAGTCTCCGGCCAGTATCATGGAGAAGCTGAAAAGAAAAGGGTTTGAGCCGACTTTGGAAAATATCGAGAAGAATCTTTTTGACGTGGCGGGCGTCCGTGTTGTCTGTGCGTTTCAGGAGGATATTTACAAGCTGGCGGAGCTTCTCACAGGGCAGGATGACATCCGGCTTCTGCGGACAAAAGATTACATACAGCATCCAAAGGAGAATGGATACAGGAGCCTGCATCTGATTCTGGAGGTCCCGATCTTTCTGGCAGACGGAAAGGAATATATGAAAGTGGAGGTGCAGTTCCGTACGATCGCCATGGATTTCTGGGCAAGCGTGGATCACCGTCTCCGTTACAAAAAGGAGATCGATGATGAGGGAGAGATCCAGAAGAAGCTGAAACGGTGCGCTACAGTGATCTCCGAGCTGGATCAGGAAATGCAGGATATCCGGAACATGATCGAAAAGAGCAACGGACAGAAACAAAAGCCAAGATATACCTGATTTGCGGTCGGAATGTTTTACGAACCCGGAAAACATGGTATACTATAGAACAGGAAAATTTGAATCGAAATGAGGAGATTGGAATGGACAGTAAGAAATTACAGGCATATGAGCTGATACAGGAGAGAGACCTGAGCGGGATCAAGGCAAAAGGGACGCTTCTCCGTCATAAAAAAAGCGGGGCAAGGATTGCCCTGATCGAAAACTATGATGATAACAAAGTGTTTTCCATCGCATTCCGTACGCCTCCTGAGGACAGTACGGGACTGCCGCATATTCTGGAGCATTCGGTACTCTGCGGATCAAAGGAGTTTCCGGCAAAGGACCCGTTCGTGGAGCTGGTGAAAGGATCGTTAAATACATTCTTAAATGCGATGACTTATCCGGACAAGACCGTATATCCGATCGCAAGCTGCAATGACCAGGATTTCCAGAACCTGATGCATGTTTACATGGATGCGGTATTCTATCCGAATATTTATGAGAGTGACAAGACATTCCGTCAGGAGGGATGGAGCTACGAGCTGGAAGATCCGGACGGAGAGCTGAAATACAACGGCGTTGTCTACAATGAGATGAAGGGAGCGTTTTCCTCCCCGGACGGCGTACTGGACCGGATGATTTTAAATTCGCTTTTCCCGGACACTTCCTATTCCAATGAGTCAGGTGGAGATCCGGATGCGATCCCGTCACTGACATACGAAGACTTCCTGAATTTCCACCGGAAATATTACCATCCGTCCAACAGTTATATTTATCTGTACGGCGATATGGATATGGAAGAAAAACTCCAGTGGCTGGATGAGAAATATCTGAGCAGATTTGAAAAAGCCGAAATCGATTCGGAGATCCGCCTGCAGAAGCCGTTTGATGAGCCGGTAGAGTGGAAGCGGTATTATTCCATCGCAGCAAACGAGTCTGAGGAGATGAATACCTATCTGTCCTACAACAAGGTAATCGGCACCAGTCTGGACGAGAAGCTTTACCTTGCATTTTCCATTCTGGACTATGCATTGTTGTCCGCACCGGGTGCGCCGTTAAAGAAAGCGCTGACAGATGCAGGAATCGGACATGATATTCTGGGATCCTATGATAACGGAATTTACCAGCCGACATTCTCCGTGATTGCAAAGAATGCCGAAGAATCACAGAAAGAAGAATTTGTCCGTGTGATTGAATCCACTCTGGAAAAGATTGTCAAAGAGGGAATAGATCCGGACGCTTTGACAGCAGGCATCAATTATCATGAGTTCCGCTACCGGGAGGCGGATTTTGGCAGCTACCCGAAGGGGCTGATGTACGGACTTCAGATGTTCGACAGCTGGCTGTATGATGAAGAAAGTCCGTTCCTTCACATCGAGGCACTGGACACGTTTGCATTTTTGAAAGAGCAGATCAGTACTTCCTACTATGAAGATCTGATTCAGAAGTACTTTCTTGATAACACCCATGCTTCCATTGTCATGATCTGTCCGAAGAAAGGACTGACAGCGGAAGCAGACCAGAAGCTCCATCAGAAGCTTCAGGACTATAAGGCGGGTCTCTCCAGAGAAGAAGTGGAGAAGCTTGTGCAGGATACGAAAGATCTGAGAGCGTACCAGGAGGAGCCGACTCCGCCGGAAATTCTGGAGAAGATTCCGGTGCTGAAAGTCAGTGATATTTCCGAGGACATTGCTCCGATTTATAACGAAGAGCAAAAAGCCGGGGGTGTTCCATGTATCTGTCATCCGATCGATACAAACGGAATCGGCTATCT
This sequence comes from Sellimonas catena, assembly GCF_027924685.1. Lineage (NCBI taxonomy): Bacteria > Bacillati > Bacillota > Clostridia > Lachnospirales > Lachnospiraceae > Sellimonas > Sellimonas catena. The sequence continues at coordinate 9,920 of NZ_BSBO01000020.1, read as the reverse complement.
GACACTGATCTTTGATCTTCGGACATTAAGCGAGAAAGAGATCCCGTATGCAGGACTTCTGCAGGCAGTGCTCGGCATTATCGATACCGAACATTACGAGTACGGCAAACTGTTCAATGAGATCAACCGGCGCACGGGAGGCATTGAGACATCCCTTGAAATGTATACCGACGTCACAAAAGTGAAGGAGAAAGAATTCCGCCCGACGTTTGAGATCAAGACGAAAGCGATGTACGGCCAGCTTCCGTTTGCCCTCTCTATGATGGAGGAAATTCTGATGCGGTCGGTGCTTACAGATGAGAAGAGGATCAAAGAGATTCTGGACATGCTGAAATCCAGACTTCAGATGAAGTTCCTCTCTGCGGGACACAGTTCCGCCGTGCTGCGTGCCATGTCCTACAGTTCGCCGCTTGCGTGCTTTAAAGACATGACAAACGGAATTGAGTACTACGAGACCGTCAGCCGGATCGCAGACCATTTTGAGGAAGAAAAGGATCGTCTCATGGAGATGCTGCAGACGATCAGCCGCAAGGTATTCCGGAAAGACCGGATGATCGTAAGCTATACGGGAGAACCGGAAAGCAAAGAACCGGTACTTCAGGAGATCGAGAAGTTCTCAGGATGTCTGCACACGGAAGAAGTGGAAGAGTCCGGTTTCCAGCTCACATGCGCGAAGAAAAACGAAGGATTCCAGACTTCCTCCAAGGTACAGTATGTGGCAATGGCAGGAAACTTTATCGATGCCGGAGCAGAGTACCACGGGGCGCTTCAGATTCTGAAAGTTATCATGGGATACGAATACCTCTGGCAGAATATTCGTGTCAAAGGCGGCGCCTACGGATGCATGAGCAGCTTTAACAAACTGGGAGAAGGCTATTTTGTCTCCTACCGGGATCCGCACCTGAAAAATACGCTGGAGATTTACCAGGGCGTGACCGAATATCTGAGAAACTTTGATGTCAGCGACCGGGATATGACAAAATTCATCATCGGTACCATCAGCAATATGGATCAGCCGATGACTCCGGCTACCAAGGGCGACCGTTCCATGAATCTTTACATGAATCATGTGACGGAAGAGATGATCAGAAAAGAAAGGCTGGAAGTTCTCCGTGCAACGCAGCAGGATATCCGGAATCTGGCGGATATCGTGGAGAAAGTATTACAGGCAGACCAGATCTGTGTCATCGGAAATGAAGACAAGATTGAGCAGGAAAAAGAAATCTTTACCGAGGTGAAGGCGCTGTTTTAGGTGCCGGGTCCTCCGGTTCGGAGAGTTTACAAAGGAAAGAGGAACGGGATTTTGACAGAGAATAAGCAGTATAAATCAGGATTTGTGACACTGATCGGGCGGCCGAATGTGGGAAAATCCACGCTGATGAATCAGCTGATCGGGCAGAAGATCGCCATCACATCCAATAAACCACAGACAACGAGAAACCGGATTCAGACCGTACTCACAACGGACGAGGGACAGATCGTCTTTGTGGACACGCCGGGAATCCACAAGGCAAAAAACAAGCTTGGCACCTATATGGTGAATGTGGCGGAGCGGACACTCAATGAGGTGGATGTCGTACTCTGGCTTGTGGAGCCGTCCACTTTTATCGGTGCGGGAGAGCAGCACATTGCAGAGCAGCTGAAGAAAGTACACACACCGGTGATTCTTGTTATCAACAAGGTGGATAAAGTAAAGCGGGAAGAGCTTCTTCCGTGCATCGCAAAGTATAAAGATATCTACGATTTTGCGGAGATTGTTCCGGTCTGCGCAAGAAACGGAGAGAATACAGACGAACTGGTAAAGGTGATTCTGCAGTATCTGCCGTACGGACCACAGTTTTACGATGAGGATACGGTGACGGACCAGCCGGAGCGCCAGATTGTGGCGGAACTGATCCGGGAGAAGGCACTGCACAGCTTAAACGAGGAGATTCCGCATGGAATCGCGGTAGTGATCGACCAGATGAAATTCCGCAGGGGACAAAAAGGAACCATCGCGGATATTGATGCGACGATCATCTGTGAGCGGGATTCCCACAAAGGAATTATCATCGGAAAACAGGGCAGCATGCTTAAAAAGATCGGCAGTACCGCCAGATTCGAGATTGAGCGGATGCTGGACTGCAAGGTCAATTTAAAGCTGTGGGTGAAGGTGAAAAAAGACTGGAGAGACAGCGAATTTCTGATGAGAAATTTTGGATACCGGGAAGAAGAATAACAAAAGAAAAATCGGAGAACCTAATTTTATTCCAAAAGATGAAGAGGTGATCCGATGAATGAAGACTACTGGGCACGGTTTGAGATGACCGGAAAAGTAGAAGACTATCTGACCTACAAAGGGATAACGGCTCATAAGGCCGAAAAAGACCGGGATCAGAACGAAAGCCGGAAGGATGAAGAAAGTGAGCCAGACGATTACCGTGACAGGAATGATTCTGTCAGCGCTTCCGATTGGAGAATACGATAAAAGAGTGGTGATCCTCTCCCGTGAGCGGGGGAAGATCTCCGCTTTTGCCAGAGGTGCAAGGCGGCCGAACAGTATGCTTGTCGGGACGACGGGCCCGTTTCTGTTCGGCACCTTTACGCTTTACGAAGGAAGATCTTCGTATACTCTGCAGCAGGCGGAGATTCAGAATTATTTCGGAGAGCTTAGAACTGATATCGAAGCCGTGACATACGGGTTTTATTTCCTGGAATTTGCCGAATACTGTACAAGAGAGAATAATGACGAGACGGAAATTTTAAAGCTTCTCTATCAGACGATGCGGATTGTCGTAAAGAGAAGCATTTCTCTTCCCCTGATCCGGTGCATCTTTGAACTGAAGATGATCTGCCTCGAAGGGGAGGCGCCGCAGGCCTTTGCCTGCGCCGGATGCGGCAGGACGGAGGAGCTTTCCCGGTTCAGCGCGTCGAGGGGCGGCATGCTCTGCCCGGACTGTGCCGGACAGGCGGCGGATGTACTTCCGTTTGGACAGTCTGCGCTTTACGCCCTGCAATTTATTGAGGGGACGCCGGTGGAGAAATTATACACCTTTACGGTGAGTGATGATGTGCTGGCGCAGCTGAAAAAGGCAGCAAAGCGGTGCGTAGATGTGTACATAGGACATACATTCCGGTCGCTGGAGATGCTGGAAATGATTTAAGCAGGGCTCCGGGCCGGAAGAACGGCCGAATTGTCAGGAAAACAGGACGCAAAAACAGGGGATGTGCTTGCAAAAGCGGGCGAATTACCGTATAATGGAAACAATTTTAGAAGAATGTGAGGTAAAAGACGATGGTAGAAAAAACAATGGACAAAATCGTAGCTCTTGCCAAAACCAGGGGGTTTGTATATCCGGGATCCGAAATCTATGGTGGACTTGCTAATACATGGGATTACGGAAATCTCGGCGTAGAACTGAAAAACAATGTGAAGAAAGCATGGTGGAAGAAATTTATTCAGGAAAATCCTTACAATGTCGGCGTAGACTGTGCGATTCTGATGAATCCGCAGACATGGGTTGCTTCCGGACATCTCGGAAACTTCAGTGACCCGCTGATGGACTGTAAAGAGTGTAAGGAGCGTTTCCGTGCAGATAAACTGATTGAAGATTATGCGGCAGAACACGGGATTGAGCTGAAAGAAAGCGTAGACGCATGGTCCCATGAGAAGATGATGGATTTCATCAATGAGCATCAGGTTCCGTGTCCGAGCTGCGGCAAGCACAATTTCACGGACATCCGGGAATTCAATCTGATGTTCAAGACATTCCAGGGAGTTACAGAGGATGCGAAAAACGTCGTTTACCTCCGTCCGGAGACTGCTCAGGGTATTTTCGTCAACTTTAAGAATGTACAGCGTACTTCCAGAAAGAAGATCCCGTTTGGAATCGGACAGATCGGAAAATCTTTCCGTAACGAAATTACACCGGGTAACTTTACCTTCCGTACAAGAGAGTTCGAGCAGATGGAGCTGGAATTCTTCTGTGAGCCGGGAACAGACCTGGAGTGGTTTAAATACTGGAAAGATTTCTGCTACAACTGGCTGAGAGATCTTGGTATGACAGAAGACGAGCTGCGCGCACGTGACCATGAGCCGGAAGAGCTTTCCCACTACAGCCGTGCGACAACAGACCTCGAGTTCTTATTCCCGTTCGGATGGGGCGAGCTTTGGGGTATTGCAGACCGTACCGATTACGACCTGACACAGCATCAGGAAGTATCCAAGCAGGATATGACATACTTTGACGATGAGAAGAAGGAAAAATACCTGCCATATGTCATCGAGCCGTCACTTGGAGCAGACCGTGTCGTACTTGCGTTCCTCTGCGCAGCATACGATGAGGAAGAACTGGAAGGAGGAGATACAAGAACAGTCCTTCACTTCCATCCGGCTTTAGCTCCGGTGAAGATCGGTATCCTTCCGCTCTCCAAAAAGTTAAACGAGGGTGCGGAGAAGATTTATGCCGAGCTCAGCAAATATTACAACTGTGAGTACGACGACCGTGGAAACATCGGAAAACGGTACCGCCGTCAGGATGAGATCGGTACACCATTCTGTGTGACCTATGATTTTGAATCCGAGGAAGATGGCGCAGTAACTGTACGTGACCGTGACACGATGGAGCAGGAGCGTGTAAAGATCGAAGATCTGAAAGCTTATTTTGAAAAGAAGTTTGAATATTAAAAAACGAGGCCGGGAGCAGTTGTCTTCCGGCCGCTGTTATGCAGTGATTTATTCTGGCAGGAGGGAGTCATGTATCCGGAAATACATTATAAAACAGAATCAAAAGAATTTAAGACCGTCACCATCTTCGGATGCTACGGAGAGAGTCCGGAGGTCTTCCTTCCGGATACCATTGATGGCCTTCCGGTAACAAGAATTGCAGACTATGGATTTGCGCAGACAGAGGAAGAGGAAGGCATGGCAGTCTTTTTGCCGGACGGGGAGCGAAAATCAGAAGCGCGGAAGCGGCTCTGCGGCGGACAGGTGGAGGAGATCCATCTGCCGGAGGAGCTTGGTGAAGTAGGGCGCTACGCCTTTTACCGCTGCTTTCGGTTAAAACGACTGTCCTTTACGGACAGCCTGACCAGTATCGGCGGAGGTGCCTTTACCGGATGCCAGTTAAGCCATGTGGAAATCCGCTGCAGAAAGTCGCGCCAGACCTGTCTGAGACAGATTCTGGAGGAACAACGGTTTGAACTTGCGGTCCATATCTCCTATGAGGATCAGGAACAGATCGAGACAGCCAGTCTGATCTTTCCGGAGCACTACGAAGAGGCGGTGGAGAATACGCCGGCCCGGATCGTGGAGACGCACTACCACGGATCCGGCGGAGACTACCGGCAGTGTGTCTATCATAAGGAGATCGATTATGAGGAGTACGATTCCCTTTTTGTAAAGGCAAAAGCAAGGGAAGATGTCCGCACTCTGATCCGGATTGCGCTGGCCAGACTTCGGGAGCCGTACCGGCTTACCGGACAGGCAGAAGAAGAGTACGCAGATTTCCTGAGGGGCTGTGCCGGGGAGACCGCCGGATTTCTGCTTGAGGCGGATGACATGAAGACGGTACGATTTCTTCTGGATCAGAAGATCTGGGAAGGTGAGGCACTGGAGACGGCGCTTACTGTTGCGGAGAAAAAAGGACATGCTGAAATGTCAGCCCTTCTCCTGCAGGCCGGAAGGAAACGGAGCGGAAAGAAAACGTTTGATCTGTAATCAGAAAAATGTATGAAGATGGATAAGGAGGAAGAGATGGCAGAGACGATCAGCGAAGAGCAGGCCGCGCGCATGAATGCCCTGGGAAAGGAAATTCTGCGGACAGCGAGAAATGAGTTATATTTGAAAATGCGGTACCTGGACGTGGCGCTTTCCAGCCTGCGGTTCCAGATGGACGGGGAGATCGGCTCCATCGGAACAGACGGGCAGGGGCTTTACTTTCATCCGGGATGGCTCGGCGGAGCTTACCGGGAAGACCGGAAGAATGTTAACCGGGCCTATCTCCATATCGTCCTGCACTGCCTGTTCGGGCATCTTTACCTGAGAGGAAAACGGGATCCCCTCTTCTGGGATCTGGCCTGCAACATCGCAGTGGAGTCCATTATCGACAGCCTTTCTTATCCTTGTGTCAGACGGGCACCATCCTGGCTGAGAAAGGATGTATACCGCAGACTGAAAAGCAGCACAAAGGTGCTGACAGCCCAGAAGATATACAAAAGCCTGACAGCATGGGGAATGAGTGAGAAGAAGCGGATGGAACTGGAAGCCGAGTTCGGGGCGGACAGCCATCTTTACTGGCCGGACCCGGAGAAAAATAAAAAACGGCCGCCAAATGAGACGGAGAATAACTGGAAACAGATCAGCGAGCAGATGGAGCTCAATCTGGATACTTTCGCACAGGAAGAGGCAAGTGCCTCCGGCGATCTTCTGGAAGAGCTTCGGGTCGCCAATAAGAAGCGCTACGACTACCGGGAATTTCTGAGAAAGTTTTCCGTGTGGCGGGAAGAGATCGGTGTGGATGACGACAGCTTTGACTACGCCTTTTATCATTACGGACTGTCCATGTACGGTAATATGCCGCTGATCGAACCACAGGAGACAAAGGAGGTTAAAAAGATTGAAGAATTTGTCATTGTGGTGGATACATCCATGTCCTGCTCCGGAGATCTGGTGCGGAAATTTCTGGAAGAAACGTATGACGTCCTGAGCGAAAATGAGAGCTTCTTCCGAAAAGTTCATATCCGGATTCTTCAGTGCGATGAACAGGTGCAGGAGGATGTGAGGATCGAGAGACAGGAAGACTGGGAACGCTATATGCAGGAGCTGAAACTCTATGGCGGCGGCGGAACCGATTTCCGTCCGGCCTTTGCCTATATTGACAGCCTGATTGAACAGGGAGCGTTCCAGAATCTGCGGGGCGTGATTTATTTTACAGACGGATACGGCACCTATCCGTCCCGGATGCCATCCTACGAGACGGCATTCGTCTTTATCGACGACGGATCGAGGGACATCCGGACACCGGCATGGGCAATCCGGCTTGTGCTGGATGAAGCGATATTTATGGAAAGCGAGGAAGAATAGAGGATGCATATCAAACGAGCAAAGCAGGAAATCAGGGATTCCATCGAGGCTTATCTGCAAAAAGACGCGGACGGACATTACCTGATCCCGTCGATCCGGCAACGGCCGATCCTTCTCATGGGGCCTCCGGGAATCGGGAAGACCCAGATCATGGAACAGGTCGCAAGAGAATGTGGAATCGGCCTGGTTTCCTATACGATTACACACCATACCCGGCAGAGTGCGGTAGGACTTCCGTTTATCCGGGAGCGCAGCTATGGCGGGGAAGTCTGTTCCGTCACGGAGTATACGATGAGCGAGATTATTGCGTCAGTTTACGAGAAGATGGAGGAGACCGGGTTAAAAGAAGGCATCCTCTTTCTGGACGAGATCAACTGCGTCTCGGAGACACTGGCGCCGACCATGCTGCAGTTCCTTCAGTGCAAGATGTTCGGAAACCACAAAGTACCGGAAGGATGGATCATTGTGGCGGCAGGCAACCCGCCGGAATACAATAAGTCCGTGCGGGAATTCGACATTGTGACACTGGACCGGCTGAAACGGATTGACATCGAGGAAAATTATGACGTATGGCGGGAGTACGCCTACGAGGCACAGATCGATCCGGCGATTCTTGCTTATCTGGAAATCCGGAAGGATCATTTCTACAGGGTAGAAAATACGGTGGATGGAAAGCAGTTTGTGACGGCCAGAGGATGGGAGGATCTCTCAGAACTTCTCCGCGTATACCGGATGCTTGGTAAGAAAGTGGACCGGGAAGTAGCGCACCAGTATTTACAGAACTGGGAAATAGCAAAGGAATTTGCCAATTATCTGGAACTGTACGAGAAATACAAGAAAGACTATGGCCTGGAAAAGATTGTACAGGGTATTTACGGGGAGGATGTTCTCGAAAAGCTGAAATTCGCCGCCTTTGATGAACGGTTCAGCATTGTAGGCATGTTAAACGGAAAGCTTGCCGAGTATTTCCGGGCGTACCAAGAGGAAGATGCCAGAACAGAACGGCTGTTTGCGGAATTAAAAGTATACAAAGAGGAGCACAGCCTGTCAGCAGTGATTGAACGACTTCGGGCAGAACTGGCGTCGAAAAAGAAGGCAGGGTTTCTGACCGGAGCCATGGAAAAACTGGAAACTTCGGTGATTACAGAGCTGGAATCCTATGAGCAGCGGTGGAAGCTGACCGAAGCGGCGGCAAAAGGCGCCGGATGGGACGAGGAGTTTGCTTTTGTCAAGGAAGCATTTTCCGGACAGGTGGAGAAGCGGCAGACAGTTACGGACCAGGCGATGGAAGCACTGGAAAACACATTCCGGTTTCTGGAGGACGCCTTTGGCGAAAGTCAGGAGATGGCGGCCTTTCTGGCAGAACTCAATACCAACGGGGACAGTATCCGGTTCCTGAGGGATAATGACTGCCCGTATTTCTACAAGTACAATAAAGGACTTTTGTTTGATGAGAGACAGAAGGAGATTCTGACAGAGATGGAAAATCTTGAAAAAAGTATTGACACATCTGCGCTTTAATCCTATAATGAGTAAAAATTGAATTTAGCCAGATAAACCGTTGAAGTGGAGATCAAAGTTGCCGTGCACCCACAGAGAGTCCGGGAAGGTGAGAGCCGGATGGAACGCAGTCAGCCAAATGGACCACGGAGGGCGCAGTCAAAAGCAGGAATTCCTGCCCAGTACTCTGCGACGTAGGGCATACGTCAGTTGCCGGAGATATGTTGGTATCTCGCTAAGCGCATGGAAGATTTTTTCCGTGAATCAAGGTGGCACCGCGGTATGTAGATATCGTCCTTGATACAGATGTTATGGATTGTCTGTATCAGGGGCGTTTTTTTGTTGTCGGAATGCTGATCCGGCTGATAGTACACAATGCTCTTTGATCAGACCGGAAGGGAAAAAGATGATTCAGAATTTTGTGGAGGTTTACAGACATGATTAAAGAAGCAATATTAAAACTGGCACAAAGAAACGATCTGACAGCAGAAGAAGCACTGGAAGTCATGAATGAGATCATGGACGGCACGGCAAGCCCGGTTCAGATGAGCTCTTATCTGACCGCTCTTTCCCTGAAAGGGGAGAACATCGAAGAGATTACCGGTTCAGCCAAAGGAATGCGGGATCACTGTATCCGTCTCCTTCATGAGATGGACGTACTGGAGATTGTCGGAACAGGAGGAGACGGAGCAAATTCGTTTAATATTTCCACCACATCTTCTCTGGTCATCGCGGCGGGCGGCGTTCCGGTTGCAAAACACGGGAACCGGGCGGCATCCAGCAAAAGCGGGGCGGCCGATGTTCTGGAAGCGCTGGGAGTCCGGATCACGGCCTCGCCGGAAGAAAGTGCGGGATGGTGGTTTATGGGATGGACCGGCTGGATGAGATTTCCATGAGTGCGCCGACAAAGGTCTGTGAGATCAAAGGCGGAACCTATCATACTTACGAGATTACTCCGGAAGATTTCGGATTTATCCGATGCGAAAAAGAGGAACTGACGGGAGGAACACCGGAGGAAAATGCACAGATCACACTGGAGATTTTAAATGGAAAGAAAGGACCAAAACGGGATGCTGTGGCGCTGAACTCCGGAGCTGCCCTTTATCTGGCCGGAAAGGCACCGAATCTGGAGGCCGGCGTACGGATGGCGGAAGGAATCATCGACAGCGGGGCAGCCAGAAAGAAACTGGAAGAATTCATTCGGGAATCGAACGGCCGGAAACCGGAAGTGGTAGTGTCAAGTGATCTATGAAAAAACGAGCCGAAAAAAATAGGCTCAAAAGAACCTTGAAAATTGCAGATCTTGACATCAAAAAGCTCTCCGAGGGCTCAGGGCGCTGCCCTGAGAACCCGCAAG